>NZ_JAZFXT010000068.1:0-232663 GCF_036448855.1 Methylobacterium ajmalii | reverse complement strand
TTTTGCAACGAAAATCTGCGACAACACAGGAACCTAGAGCGCTTCACGATCGCGTTGCAAACGCGAAGCTTCTCTATCTCTTTTATTTTGCCGCATTTTCTACGACGAACCGGTATCCATCTCGTCGGAAAATGCTCTGGTGATGACGATGCGACCCGGTCCTCGGCGCCCGAACGGTGCCGGGGACCGGACGTGTATGGACGATGCCCGACGGGGTACGGCGGGGCCGGGGACAGGAATGTCGAAGCGCGACTACTACGAGGTGCTGGGCGTCGCCCGCACCGCGACCGACGGTGAGATGAAGTCGGCCTTCCGCAAGCTGGCGATGGTCTACCACCCCGACCGCAACCCCGGCGACAAGGAGGCCGAGCTCAAGTTCAAGGAGCTCAACGAGGCCTACCAGTGCCTGTCCGACGGGCAGAAGCGCGCGGCCTACGACCGTTTCGGCCACGCCGCCTTCTCGCAGGGCGGCCAGGGCGGCCCCGGATTCGGCAACGAGTTCGGCGACTTCATGTCGGACATCTTCGACACGTTCTTCGGCGACGCCCGCGGCGGGGCCGGGCCGGGCGGACGCCCGGGCGCCGGGCCGGGCGGGCGGCCGGGCGGCGGCCGCGAGCGCGGCGCCGACCTGCGCTACAACCTGGAGATCAGCCTCGAGGAAGCCTTCACCGGCAAGACCGAGACGATCAAGATGCCGACCTCGGTCACCTGCGAGGTCTGCGCCGGCTCGGGCGCCAAGGCCGGCTCGAAGCCCAAGACCTGCCCGACCTGCGCCGGCTACGGCCGGGTGCGGGCGGCGCAAGGCTTCTTCGCCATCGAGCGCACCTGCCCGGCCTGTCACGGCCGCGGCGAGATCATCGAGGACCCGTGCACGGCCTGCGCCGGCGCCGGGCGCGTCACCCGCGAGCGCACGCTGTCGATCAACGTGCCGGCGGGCGTCGACGACGGGTTGCGCATTCGCCTGGCCGGCGAGGGCGAATCGGGCCTGCGCGGCGGACCGGCGGGGGACCTCTACATCTTCCTGTCGATCAAGCCGCACCCGTTCTTCCAGCGCGACGGGGCCGACCTGTTCTGCCGCGTGCCGATCTCGATGGTGACGGCGGCTTTGTCGGGCGAGATCACCGTGCCGGTGATCGACGGCTCGCACACCTCGGTCCGGGTCCCGGCCGGCACCCAGACCAACAAGCAGTTCCGCCTCAAGGGCAAGGGCATGCCGGTCCTGCGCGCGCGCGACGTCGGCGACCTCTACATCCAGGTCTTCGTCGAGACGCCGCAGAACCTCACCAAGCGCCAGCGCGAGCTGCTGCAGGAATTCGACACCCACGGCAACCAGGCCGACAATCACCCGGAGAGTGCCGGCTTCTTCTCGCGGGTGAAGGAGTTCTTCGACGGGCTGAGCGGGTCCGGCCGCGCCTGAGGCCGGGGTGCCGCGAGCCGATGCCACCGTTGCGCGTTCACCCGCGCAAGCGGGATTGCGGGGTTCGCGGCGCTCGGGCGGGGGTGTCAGGCTTGACGGCGAGGCGCCTTTGAACGACAGCCGTTCACCAATCGACTTTTCGCGTGTTCAAGGGTCTTCGGTCTTGCCTTTGCCTCGCCGATCCAGGGCCAAAGCCATCGCGGTCTCCGGCTCGATGCCTCACCCGAGGTCGCCGAAGCGCGACATCCTCGAGGACGAGGCGCGGTTCCTGCGCTCCTGGTTCGAGCGGCCCCTGGTCACCGGTGCCGTGACGCCGTCGGGCCGGATGCTGGCCCGCACCATGGCGTCCTACGTCGATCCGCGCCTGACCGGCCCGGTGATCGAGCTCGGGCCGGGCACCGGGCCGGTGACCGACGCGCTCGTGCGCCGCGGTATCGCCCAGGAGCGTCTGGTCCTGGTCGAGTACAACCCGGATTTCTGCAAGCTGCTGCGCCGGCGCTTCCCGAAGGCCACGGTGCTGCAGGGCGACGCCTACGACATCCGCGCCACCCTCGCGGGCGTCGTGGCGGAGCGGGCCTGCGCCACGATCTCGAGCCTGCCGCTCTTCACGAAGCCCCTGGAGCAGCGCCTCGACCTGCTCACCGCGGCCCACGACCTGATGCACCCGGACGCGCCGTTCGTGCAGTTCACCTACGCGGTGGTGCCGCCGATCCCGGCCAAGTCCACCACCTACACGGCGAGCCGCTCCAACAAGGTCTGGCTCAACCTGCCACCGGCCCGGGTGTGGGTGTACCGCCGGCCCTGACGGCGTCGCCGCGCGAGCCGGGCCGACGGCGCCCGGCCATCGAGCCGGCGACCCCGTCGCCGAGGTCGCGGCGGGACCGAACGTCGACGATCCTGCGCGACCGTCCGCGCCTCACGGCTTCTCCCACTGCGCCTCGATGATCGTGTAGACTTTGTCGCTGAGGTTGATGTCCATCTCGACGAGGCCGATCGTGTTCTTCACCCGGCTCAGGGTCTCGGCCAGCTCGAGCACCGGCTCGGGCACCCGGCGCTCCGGCAGGGTGGGTCCCTCGAGCTTCAGCACGTCGGCGAGCATCGCCGTATAGGCGCCCCAGAAGTGCTGGTGGCCGATGACGTGGAAGCGCGACAGGGTGTCGATCGCCAGCGTCCAGTGCCCCGGCTTCATCGCCTCGCCCGGGAAGGTGCAGGAGAGGTCGCGGGTCAGCGGGTTCTCGAGCCAGCTGTAGGTCTCCATGTCGATCCGGTCGAAGCCCTTGCGCAGGGCCGAGACGCTGCCGAGGTCGAGGCCGGCCGCGAAGGCGCAGGGGCCCTGGAGGTGGTCGACGCGCCATTGCTGGACCGGGTCCTTGCCGATCTCCGCCATGCGGCGCAGCCACAGGATGCGCTTGGCGAGCTCCACGTACGGATCGACCACCAGGATCGTCTTCACGTAGTCGCCGGCCTGGACCACGTCCTCGTAGCGCTTCATCAGCAGGCTGCCCTGCAGCAGCATCGAGTCGGCGTACTTGATGTCGATGACGCAGCGCAGCAGGTCGAAGTGCATGTCGTGGATGCCGAAATACGACAACGCGAATTCCGGGAAGAGCATGTCGCGGGCGTGGTTGTCCTGGCCGATCGTGTAGTCGAGGGCCAGCACGCGGGCCTGGCGGTAGGCCGCGCCGGCGCGGTGCCGGTAGAGCAGGATGTTGGTGTCGCCGTCGAAGATGTCGAACTGCGACGCCTGGTCGAGGCCGGGGCAGCTCTCGCCGTCGAGCTTGAAGCCGCAGATCCCGTGGGCGTGCCAGCCGAAATCCTTGAGCTGCGGGTAGTGGACCCAGGCCTCGATCACGGCCTCCCGCGTGCGGTCGAGGACCACGCGCAGGCGGGGGGTGCGGCGCATGTCGTCGGGCGCGATCCAGAGATCGAAGCTCGCCGGGCCGACGACGTTGAAGTTGAATCGCATGCCGCTTGCTAGGCCGAAGACCGCAGCGCGGCAAGGGAGTCGGGGACCGCAGGCGGGCCGGGCCGCCCGGCCGGCGGGGCGACCCGCCGCCACGCGACGGTGGGCGACGCGCCGGAGGCGCCGCGCGGCCCCTTGCGGCGGCGCGGCCGGCCGGTCTTGATGCGGGCATGTCCGACCTGTTCGCCTCCGCGGGCCTCGACCGCGACGCTCCCCGCCCCCTCGCCGACACCTTGCGGCCCACGGGCCTCGCCGAGGTGGTCGGGCAGGAGCACCTGACCGGGGAGGGGGGGGCGCTGACCCGGCTCCTGCGCGGCCGCAACCTCGGCTCGCTGATCCTGTGGGGGCCGCCCGGCACCGGCAAGACCACGGTGGCGCGGCTCTTGGCCGGCGAGACCGACCTGCATTTCGAGCAGATCTCGGCGATCTTCTCCGGCGTCGCGGAACTGCGCAAGGTGTTCGAGGCGGCCCGCGCCCGGCGGGCGGCGGGGCGCGGCACCCTGCTGTTCGTCGACGAGATCCATCGCTTCAACCGGGCCCAGCTCGACGCCTTCCTGCCGGTGGTCGAGGACGGCACCGTGACGCTGGTGGGCGCCACCACCGAGAACCCGTCCTTCGAGCTGAACGCCGCGCTCCTGTCGCGCGCCCGGGTGCTGGTCTTCCGCGCCCTCGACGAGGCGGCGATCGCCCGGCTCCTCGACCGGGCCGAGGCGGTGACCGGCCGCGCGTTGCCGCTCGAGCCTGAGGCCCGCGCGGTGCTGGTGCGGATGGCCGACGGCGACGGGCGGGCGGCGCTGACGCTCGCCGAGGAGGTCTGGCGCTCGGCGGGTCCCGACGAGATCCTGGATGCCGCCCTGCTGCAGGAGCTGATCCAGCGCCGCGCGCCGATCTACGACAAGGCGCAGGAGGGCCACTACAACCTGATCTCGGCGCTGCACAAGACGATCCGCGGCTCGGACCCGGACGCCGCCCTGTACTACCTCTGCCGGATGCTCGATGCCGGCGAGGACCGGCTGTTCATCGCCCGCCGGCTGGTGCGGATGGCGGTGGAGGATATCGGGCTCGCCGACCCGCAGGCCCTGGTGGTGGCCAACGCCGCCAAGGAGGCGTTCGACTTCCTGGGCTCGCCGGAAGGGGAACTGGCCCTGGCGCAGGCCGCGATCTACCTCGCCACCGCGCCGAAATCGAACGCGGTCTACACCGCCTACAAGGCCGCCACCCGCACCGCCAAGGAGCACGGCTCGCTGCCGCCGCCCCGCACCATCCTCAACGCGCCGACCAAGATGATGCGCAAGCTCGGCTACGGCGAGGGCTACCGTTACGACCACGACGAGCCCGACGCCTTCTCGGGCCAGGATTACTGGCCCGAGCGCCTCGGGCGGCAGCGCTTCTACACCCCGACCGATCGCGGCTTCGAGCGCCGGGTGGCCGAGCGGCTGGACTGGTGGGAGGAGGCGCGCACCGCCCGGGCGCGCGGCGAGTAGAGGTGTGACGGTTTGGTGACGATCCCGCGCGAAACTGCCCGCGTCCGTTGACCGCAGGTCGTTCCTCGCCATGATGATCGACGTCGCGTCACATCCGGGTCGGGAGCGGTGATGACCACACGCATTCTGTCCATCGCCAACTGCAAGGGCGGCACCGGCAAGACGACGACCACTGTCAACCTCGCGGCCGAGTTCGGCAGCCGGGGCTATCGTGTTCTGGTGATCGACCTCGATCCCCAGGGTCACAGCGGCCTCGGCTTCGGGGCGCTGGCCGAGCTCGGCCTGCCGAACGCCCACACGCCGCTGCGTCAGCGCGGCGGCGGCTTTTCCGGGGCGGTCCAGGCGACGGACGAGGACGGGGTGGCCATCATCCCGGCCGACCGCAGCTTCAACGGGCAGTTGGGCCACGACGACGGTCATTGCCTCGACGCGGCGCTGGCGCCGCTCCTGCCGGATTACGACCTCGTCCTGATCGACGTGCCGCCCTCCGCCCGGGCGGTGATGATCTGCGCGCTGCTGCCGAGCAGCGGCGTGGTGGTGCCGACCACCCTCGATCCCCTCGGCCTCGACGGCGTGCGCCAGTTCGCCCGCTCGTTCCACGACACGATGCTGCGCTTCCGCGCCGCGCCCCTCGGCCTCGCCATCGCGCCGATGCGGATCGATTTGCGCACCAACGTCGAGAAGGACACCCTGGCCCAGCTCCGCACCGGCTTCGGTCCGGGGCAGATGGTCCGCGGCGTGCGCACCGACGTGGCGGTGAGCGAGGCCTTCGCCCGGCGCCAGCCCCTGCGCCGCTGCCGCCCGAACGCCCGCGCGGCCGCCGACTTCGCCGCCCTGGCCGACGACCTGATCCAGCGCTTCGGCATCGAGCAGGACGCCCACGGCGCCGCCGAGGCCCACGGCCGCAGCGAGGGGTTTTCCCGGGCCTGCTCGTGGGCGTGAGAATTACGGGGCGTGAGAACTCCCGGGCGCGAGGGTTCGAGCCGGGCCACGGCTTTAAATCCGGACGAGACGGTGATTCGCCGGGCGTGACGGATGCGCGCGCCGATGGTACGAGCCCGGTCATGACGAAGCCTCCTCATCGCGGCGGTTCCGGGCGGTCGCGGACCGGCCCGGGCGGATCGCCCTCGGGCCGCCCGCCGCGGGCCCGCACCGGACCGCGCAACACCGCGCGCGACGCCGCCGAGCGCGCCGCCGGCCTGGTCGTGTCCAACCGCGCCCCCTTCGGCCGCGACCGGACCGACGCCGCCCCCTGGGAGCGCGACGAGGCCCCGGCCCGCGCGCCGGCGAGACCTGCTTTGCCCAAGCCTGCTTCTTCCAGGCCTGCTTCCGCCAAGCCCCGCGCCGAGCGACCGCGCTCCGGCCCGCCGGCCGAGCGGGTGGCCGGAAGCGCGTCCGAGGACCGTCCGCCGCGCCGGCCGCGGCGCGAGGAGCGTCCGGAGACCGGCGACGCGCCGCGCAGCCGCCGGGCCGCGGAGATTGACGCGCCGGAGGCCGAGACCCGCGCGCAAGCCACGGCCCGGTCGGGGACCAAGACCATTGCGGAAACCAGGACCCGCGCTCCCGACGCGAAGCCGCCGACCCGGAGGGCCCTGCGCGAGGCGACCGCCGAGGCGCTGGCGACCGGCGTGCAGACCCTCGAGGTGACGGCCGACGAGGCCGGGATGCGGATCGACCGCTTCCTCTCGGCCCGCTTCCCGCAATTGCCCTTCACCCGCATCCAGAGCCTGGTGCGCAAGGGCGAATTGCGGGTGAACGGCAAGCGCGCCAAGGCCGCCGACCGGGTCGAGCCCGGCGCCAGCGTGCGCGTGCCACCCTTGAGCCTGGAGGCCCGCCCGCCGGCCCCGAACTCGCCGCGGGCGGAGGGCGACCTCGCCTTCCTGCGCTCCCTGATCCTCTACGAGGACCAGGACATGATGGTGCTCAACAAGCCTTTCGGCCTCGCGGTGCAGGGCGGCTCGGGCACCACCCGCCACGTCGACGGGCTCCTGGAGGCGATGCGCGACAAGGACGGCCAGAAGCCGCGCCTCGTCCACCGCCTCGACAAGGACACGGCGGGCTGCCTCATCATCGCCAAGACCCGGCTCGCAGCGGCGACGCTCGCCAAGACCTTCCGGTCGCGGGCGGCGCGCAAGATCTACTGGGCGCTCGCGGTCGGCGTGCCGAAGGTGCGCCAGGGCCGGATCTCGACCTACCTCGCCAAGGAGGAGATCGGCGACGCCGACGCCCGGATGCGGGTCGCCAAGCACGGCGACGAGGGGGCCAGCCACGCGCTGACCTACTACGCGCTGGTCGACCAGGCCGGACAGAAGCTCGCCTGGCTGTCGCTGAAGCCGGTGACCGGGCGCACGCACCAGCTGCGCGCCCATGCCGCCCATATCGGCCATCCGCTGGTCGGCGACCCGAAATACTTCGACATCGAGAACTGGGAGCTGCCCGGCGGCATCCAGAACCGGCTGCACCTGCTCGCCCGGCGCATCGTGATCCCGCATCCGCGCACCGCCAAGCCGGTCGACGTGACCGCGCCGCTGCCGCCCCACATGGTGCAGAGCTGGAACCTGCTGGGCTTCGACGCCTCGCGCTACGACCCGATCGTCGAGGCGCCGGAAGCCTGACGCATCCGGGCTCCCCGCCTCGGCGGGGAGCCCGCCCGAGAGGAAGACCTGCGCGAGAGCGGGGCTCCGCACGGGCAGGTACCGGTTCGGGAGGCCTTGGCAGGCGGCCCGTGCGCCTTATTCTCGATGGCGTCGCGAACACGGCACCAGCGGGGCCCGCGGCCCGTCCGGAGTGAGACCAGTCGCATGAGACCCGCCCGCAAGAATCCTAACCCTCAGAATCCTCACCCTCAGAATCCTCCCCGCCGGCATCCTGCCGGCCTTGGACGCGCCGTGCTCGCCGGTCTCGGCCTGGTCGGCCTCCTCGCCTGCACTGGTACGGCGCTGGGCCAGACCGCGCCCGCCGCGCCCGCGGCGACGGCTCCGGCTACCACACCGGCCACCCCCGCCCCCCGCCCGGACGGCAAGCCTCCGGCGACGCGGCAGGAAGGACGCCAGGACGGGCGGCAAGAGGGACGGCAAGAGGGACGACAAGACGGGCGCGCCGCCCCGGCGGACGCGACAGCGGCCCGGCCGGCGACGCAGGAGCGCGCCGCGGCGCCCCGGCGGCGGCGCCCGACCTATGCTGCCTGCAACCGCGCCTCGCAGCGCCGCAGCCTGAAGGGCGGCGCACGGCGCCGCTTCCTCATCCGCTGCCGCCTGGGCTATGAGCGGATCCAGCCGGGCCAGCCGGCCCGCACCCGTCCCTGAGGCGCCCGTCCGCAGGGCCCGGGCAGAGTGCCGGTCCCGGCCGGACGAGGCGGCCCCAGCCATGATCGCGCAGCCACAACCCCGCAGCCATGACCCTGATCGTCTTCGACGTCGACGGCACCCTGGTCGACAGCCAGCACATGATCGTGGCGGCGCAAGCCGAGGCCTTCGCGGCGGTCGGGCTGCCGGCGCCGAGCCGGGCGCGGTCGCTCTCCGTGGTCGGGCTGTCGCTGCCGCAGGCCTTCACCGCCCTCGTCGGCGCCGACGGGCCGGTCGAGGCGTTGTCCGAGGCCTACAAGCAGAGCTTCGGCCGCCTGCGTGCCATGGCGGAGATCCGCGAGGCGCTGTTTCCCGGCGCCGCCGACCTGCTGGCGCGTCTGAACCGCGAGGCCGCGGTGCAGCTCGGCATCGCCACCGGCAAGTCGCGCCGCGGCGTCGACCACCTCGTGGCGGTGCACGGCTGGGAGGGCTGGTTCTCCACCGTCCAGACCGCAGACGACGCTCCCTCGAAGCCCCATCCGGCCATGCTCCACCAGGCGATGGCGGAGGCCGGGGCCGAGCCGTCCCGCACGGTGATGATCGGCGATACGAGCTACGACATGGCGATGGCCCGGGCCGCCGGCGTCACCGCCCTCGGGGTGAGCTGGGGCTACCACTTGCCCGAAGCGCTGCACGAGGCCGGGGCCGACGCAGTGGTCGACAGCTTCGCGGACCTCGACGACGCCCTGCGCCGGCACATCGCCGCCGGGTGAGGCCGGCTCGCAACCGCCCCCGACAGGCCCTATCTCTGCACGCATGACGAACGACGACGTGACCCGCGACTGGCTCGGCGACCCGGACGGCACCGCCGATCCGGTGCGCGCCGCCCGCCAAGGGGCGAAACCCGCCCTGCCGAAGCGATTCTACAAGGAGGCGGGAATCGTCGAGGCCGAGGACGGCTTCCGCCTCGTCCTCGACGGCCGTCCGGCCCACAGCCCGACCCGACGCCGGATCGCCGTGCGGCAGCGGGCGCTCGCCGAGGCCCTGGCCGCGGAATGGGGGGCGCAGGAGGAGGTCATCGACCCGACCCGGATGCCGCTGACCCGCCTCGTCAACTCGGCGATCGACGGAGTGGCGGACCGGCGCGAGGCGGTGGTCGACGACCTCGCGGCCTATGCGGGCACCGACCTCCTGGCCTACCGGGCCGGCGATCCGGCCCGCCTCGTCGCCGCGCAGGCCGCCGCCTGGGACCCGGTGCTCGACTGGGCCCACGAGACCCTGGGCGCCCGCTTCGTGCTGAGCGAGGGGGTGATGCACGTCACCCAGCCGGAGGCCTCGCTCCAGGCCGTGCGCCGCAGCGTCGAGGCGGTGGAGAGCCCGACCGCGCTCGCGGGCCTGCACTCGATGACGACCCTGACCGGTTCGGTGCTGATCGCGCTCGCCGTCCTGCACGGCCGGCTGACGCCCCGGGAGGGCTGGGCCGCCGCCCATGTCGACGAAACCTTCCAGGCCGAGGTCTGGGGCCGCGACGCCGAGGCGGAAGCGCGCCTCGACAAGCGGTGGAGCGAGTTCGAGGCGGCGGCAAGGGTCGCGGCCTTGAGCGCGTAAGGTCCGGTGCGCCCGGGATCCGGGCGCCCCAAGAAGGACGGACCGGGGCCGAGGCCCCGGTCCCGGTCCGGTTACTTCCGCAGCGAGCCGGTGGCGATGTCGGCGTTCGGATCCATCGCCTGCGGCACCGACGGGGTGAAGACGACGAGGCCGCTCGTGTCGATGCCGCGTACGTTCACCTCGGCGCCGGGCGCCATGCTGGGCAGGGCGGCGAAGAGCGGCATGCCCGCGGGCACGCTCGCGGAGAAGCCCGGCACGTCGAGGGCCGGGATGCCGGCCTGGTCCAGCGTGGTGCCTTCGGCACGGGCGGCCAGGGTGCCGGCCGAGAGGGCGCCGGCCATGACGAGGCCGGCGGCGACGACGGTCTTGAGGATCATCTTCGCGTCTCCTGTGCTTGCCAGATCATGCGACTCGGCAGATCCGCCAAGGTGTATCTTGCGGAGATAATGCGCGAGACCGCCGGCGGTTCTCAGGAAACGCGCGCGATGACGCCTCGCTTCGGCGCAGCCGGCGCGGCGCCCGCCGGGAGCTGGTGGAACAGGTGAAATCCGCAGGTCTCGGCGCCGTGCTCGGCGATCTCGGCGCGGAAGCCGGGAGGGCCCGCAGAAGCGGCGGCGAGGCTGCCGGCATAGGTCCAGGCGCTGCCGGCGAGGAAGGCCGGCACCGGAAAGTCGTTGGGCACCGCGCAGATCAGGTCCGGCTCCGCGCGGCGGCGAAACAGGTTGTAGGTCGGCCGGCGCTGCGACCGGCGCGGCACCGCACAGCGAGGTCCGGCCAGGGAAACGTCGCTGCGTCTCCATCTCGTGGTCATCGGCGCTCCCCGGCTCCCGATCCATCGCGTCTCGGGGATCTTCGTAGCTGTCTCGTCGAGAAACCGCGATGACATACGATAAGTGCCAGCCACCGATCCGGAGATACTGTGGAGACGGCTCGGCACCTGAAATGCTGCGGCGCACCAAGTCGAGCCTGATTACCACTTTAGGCCAAAGGCTCGACGGATCTCCTTGGTCTTTTCAAAATTTTGAATACCCGCTCAAGTTTTTTCAGTTTTCCTTGCGGCGGGGGCATCCCCATAGTCGCCCTCGACACGGCGATCCGGGCCGGTCGGCGGCGCGCCGCCCTCTCTCCGGGATCCGGTCGTCCAATCATCGCGCCCGCCGCCCCCCGGCGGCCGTGGCGCGGGAACCGAGTTCACGAGGCCGGACGCAGGGTCCCGGCCCGAAGCCCGCAGGGCTGGAGGAGACACATGGCTGGATCGAGACGCCCGGGGCGCAACTTCCTCTTCGTTCCGGGGCCGACCAACATTCCCGACCGCGTGCAGCGCGCGATGATCGTGCCGTCCGAGGACCACCGCTCGTCGGCCTTCCCCGAGCTGACCCTGCCGCTGTTCGAGGAGACGAAGAAGATCTTCAAGTCCCGCGAGGGCCAGATCTTCCTCTTCCCGGCCACCGGCACCGGCGCCTGGGAGGCGGCGCTCACCAACACCCTCTCCCCGGGCGACCGGGTGCTGGCGCCGCGCTACGGCCAGTTCAGCACGCTGTGGATCGACCTCGCCCGCCGGGTCGGCCTCGACGTCGAGGTCCAGGAGGAGGAGTGGGGCAAGGGCGCCGACCCGGACCGGATCGAGGAGGCCCTGCGGGCCGACCGCGAGCACCGGATCAAGGCGGTCCTGGTCGTCCACAACGAGACCACCACCGGCGTCACCTCCGACATCGGCGCGGTGCGCAAGGCGATCGACGCGGCGGGCCACCCGGCGATGCTGTTCGTCGACGGCGTCTCGGCGATCGGCAGCATCGACTTCCGGGCCGAGGAATGGCGGGTCGACTGCGCCATCACCGGCTCGCAGAAGGGCCTGATGCTGCCGGCCGGCCTCGGCATCGTCTGCGCCAGCAAGCGGGCGCTCGAGGCCTCGAAGACCGCCGAGTGCCGGCGCGTGTTCTTCGATTTCGGCGACCAGGCGAAGGCCAACGCCACCGGCTACTTCCCCTACACGCCGGCCCTGCCGATGCTCTACGGCCTGCGCGAGGCGCTGCGCTGCGTCGAGGACGAGGGACTGGAGAACGTCTTCGCCCGCCACCGGCGGCTGGCCGACAGCACCCGCGCCGCCGTCGAGGCCTGGGGCCTGACGCTCTGCGCCAAGGAAGAGAAGTGGTACTCCGACACGGTGAGCGCCGTGATGGTGCCCGACGGCGTCAACGGCGCCGAGGTGATCGACATCGCCTACAAGCGCTACAACCTGGCCCTCGGCGCCGGCCTGTCCCAGGTGGCGGGCAAGCTCTTCCGCATCGGCCATATCGGCGACCTCAACGAGCTGATGCTGCTGGGCGCGCTCGCCGGCGTCGAGATGGCGATGCTGGACGCGGGCATCCGGATCGAGCCGGGCAGCGGCGTCGCGGCGGCCCAGAAGTCGCTCCGCGGGAGCCAGGAGGCGCGCTGACGGCGCGACAATCCGGCCGTGCGGCGGACGCGCGCCTCGTGAGGGGTTGCGGGGCGGACGGGGGAAACCCCGGAGCGTCCCGCCCCGACCGGCTGCCAGGCCGCGCCCGTCGTGCCATTGTGCCGCGCCGTGCCCCAAGGGAGGGGTACAAGAGCGACCGGAGACCCGAATGTCCCACCGTATCGTCTTCCTCGACCGCGAGACCCTCGACGCCGAGTTGCGGCACCCGAACTTCCCGCACGACTACGCCGAGTACCCGGTGACCGCGCCCGGCGAGATCGTCGAGCGGCTGGCGGGCGCCCAGATCGCCATCCTCAACAAGGTGCCGATGCGCGAGGCGACCCTGCGCCAGCTGCCGGACCTGAAGCTGATCGCGGTCGCAGCCACCGGGACCGACGTGATCGACAAGGCCGCCGCCAAGGCGCAGGGCATCACGGTCGTCAACATCCGCAACTACGCCTTCAACACCGTGCCCGAGCACGTCATCGGGCTGATCTTCGCGCTGCGCCGCGCGATCGTGCCCTACGCCAACTCGGTGCGGCGGGGCGACTGGGGCAAGGCGCGCCACTTCTGCTACTTCGACTACCCGATCCGCGACGTCGCGGGCTCGACGCTCGGCATCGTCGGCTACGGGGCGCTCGGCAAGTCGATCGGCAAGCGGGCCGAGGCCCTCGGCATGCGGGTGATCGCCTACGACGTGATGCCCCAGGACGGCCTCGTCGACCTCGACACGATCCTGCGCGAGAGCGACGTGATCACGCTCCACGCCCCGCTGACGCCCGAGACCCGCAACATGATCGGGCGGGACGAGCTGGCGCGGATGAAGCGCGACGCGATCCTGATCAACACCGCCCGCGGCGGCCTCGTCGACGAGGCGGCGCTCGCCGAGGCCCTCACCGCCGGCACGATCGGCGGCGCCGGGTTCGACGTGCTGACGAGCGAGCCGCCGCGGGACGACAACCCGCTGCTCGCCCTCGACGTCCCGAACCTCATCATCACCCCGCACGTCGCCTGGGCGAGCCAGCAGGCGATGCAGATCCTCGCCGACCAGCTCGTCGACAACATCGAGGCCTTCGTGGCCGGCCGGCCGCAGAACGTGGTGGAGTAGGGCGGGCGCGAGCGCTAACCCGCACTTCCTGCGCAACCCCCCCGCGCGGCCCTCGGGCACCCGCGGCGGAAAGGACGACGATGAAGAAGCTCCTGTTCCAGTTCGATACCGACCCGATGCCCAGCGTGTTCGACGTGGTGGTGGGCTATGACGGCGGCGCCGACATCATCACCGGCTACCCGAACGTGACCCCCGACACCGTCGGGGCGCTGGTCGACGGCACGATCTACACCCGCGGCGGCGCGGAGAAGAAGTCGACCGCGATCTTCGTCGGCGGCGGCAGCATGGCGGCCGGCGAGGCGGTGTTCAAGGCGGTGCGCAAGCGCTTCTTCGGCCCGTTCCGCGTCTCCTGCATGCTCGACTCGAACGGTTCGAACACCACGGCGGCCGCCGGCGTGGCGCTGGTCGCCAAGGCGGCGGGCTCGCTCCAGGGCAAGCGCGCCCTGGTGCTTGCCGGCACCGGCCCGGTCGGGATGCGCTCGGCGGCGCTGCTCGCCAAGGAGGGCGCGAGCGTGACGCTGGCCGGGCGCCAGCTCGCCAAGGCGCAGGAAGCCGCCAAAGCCATCGAGACCCGCTTCAAGGTCGAGATCAAGGCGATCGAGACGCCCGACGCGGACTCCCGCGGCGCGGCGCTCGCCGAGACCGACGTGGCCTTCGCGGCCGGCGCGATCGGCCTCGAGCTCGCCTCCGAGGCGCAGTGGAGCGAGGCGAGGGGCCTCGGCTTCATCGCCGACTACAACGCCCAGCCGCCGCTCGGCTTTGCCGGCATCGAGGCGACCGACAAGGGCAAGGAGCGCCACGGCAAGGTGGTGTTCGGGGCGCTCGGCATCGGCGGCCTGAAGCTCAAGCTGCACCGGGCCTGCATCGCCCGGCTGTTCGAGAGCGCCGAGCTCGTCCTCGACGCGGAAGAGATCTACGCGCTCGCGAAAGAGATGGCGTGATGACGGACGCACCCGCTTCCGAGGATACGATCCGCGGCTTCCTCGACGGGCTGGCGAGCGAGCGGCCGACGCCGGGCGGCGGCGGCGCGGCGGCGATCTCCGGCGCCATGGGGGCGGCGCTGGTCTCGATGGTCTGCAACCTCACCATCGGCAAGAAGAAGTACGCCGAGGTCGAGGCCGAGATGATCGCGACCCGCGACCGGGCGGAAGCCCTGCGGGCCCAGCTCACCGGCATGATCGCCGAGGACGTGAGCGCCTTCAACGCGGTCATGGGCGCCTACGGCCTGCCGAAGGCGACCGACGAGGACAAGGCGGCCCGGGCCGCCGCGATCCAGGATGCCCTGCGGCTCGCCACCGACGTGCCGCTGGCCTGCGCCCGGACCTGCCGGGCGGTGATCGACCTCTGCGAGGGCGTCGCCGAGCGCGGCAACCTCAACGTGGTCAGCGATGCGGGCGTCGCGGTGCTGGCCGCCCAGGCCGGCCTGCGCAGCGCCGCCCTCAACGTCTACGTCAACGCCAAGGCGATCGAGGACCGCACCTTCGCGGAGGGGCGCCTCGCCGATCTGGCCCGGGCCCTCGACGGCGCCGACGCCCTCACCGAGCGGGTCTACGGCCTGGTGAAGGCCAAGCTGACCTGAGCCGAACCCGGCCCGGCGCGAAGCCGGGCCGGCCGAGACGATCCAGGACCGGCCTTGCGCCTGGCAAGATGATCGAAGACCGGCGAACCGCCGGGCAAGACGAACCGAAGCAACGCACCGGGCTGTCGAGCCGGGCGCGAGGACCCCCCTCGCGCCCGGGACGGGGAGCCTTTGCCCAGAACCCAAGGAGGACGCCATGGACGTGCACGAGTACCAGGCCAAGGAGCTGCTCGCGAGCTTCGGGGTGCCGATCCCGAAGGGCGCGGTGGCCTTCAGCCCCGACCAGGCGGTCTACGCCGCGACCGAGATGGGCGGCGGGCACTGGGCGGTGAAGGCGCAGATCCATGCCGGCGCCCGCGGCAAGGCCGGCGGCATCCGGCTGTGCCGCTCGACCCACGAGGTCCGCGAGGCCGCCAACGACCTGCTCGGGCGGCGCCTCGTCACCCACCAGACCGGTCCCGAGGGCAAGCCGGTGCAGCGGGTCTACATCGAGTGCGCCGACGCCTTCGAGCGCGAGCTGTATCTCGGCATCGTGCTCGACCGGAAGGTCGAGCGGGTGCGGGTCGTGGCCTCGAAGTCCGGCGGCATGGACATCGAGGAGATCGCCGCGACCGATCCCGACGCGCTGCTCCAGGTGGTGGTCGAGCCCGCGGTCGGCCTCCAGGCCTTCGAGGCGCGCGAGCTCGCCTTCCAGCTCGGCCTGAACATCAAGCAGGTCGGCGCCGCCGTGAAGACGATCATGAGCGCCTACCGGGCGTTCCGCGATTGCGACGCCACGATGCTAGAGGTCAACCCGCTCGTCGTCACCCGGGACGACCGGGTCCTGGCGCTCGACGCCAAGATGTCGTTCGACGACAACGCGATGTTCCGCCGCCGCGCCATCGCGGACATGCACGACCCGTCGCAGAGCGACCCGCGCGAGGCCCAGGCCGCCGAGCACAACCTGAGCTATATCGGCCTCGACGGCGAGATCGGCTGCATCGTCAACGGCGCCGGCCTCGCCATGGCGACCATGGACATGATCAAGCACGCCGGCGGCGAGCCGGCGAACTTCCTCGACGTCGGCGGCGGCGCCTCGCCCCAGCGCGTCGCGACCGCCTTCCGCCTCGTCCTGTCCGACCAGAACGTCCGGGCGATCCTGGTCAACATCTTCGCGGGCATCAACCGCTGCGACTGGATCGCCGAGGGCGTGGTCCAGGCGGCCCGCGAGGTGAAGATCGGGGTGCCGCTGGTGGTGCGGCTCGCCGGCACGAACGTCGAGGCCGGCAAGGCGATCCTGGAGAAGAGCGGGCTCGACCTCATCACCGCCGACACCCTGACCGAGGCCGCCGAGAAGGCCGTCGCCGCCGTCCGCGCGGCGCACTGAGGAGGATTTTCCCGATGAGCATCCTGATCGACGAGAAGACCCCGATCCTGGTCCAGGGCATCACCGGCGACAAGGGCAGCTTCCACGCCCGCGAGATGGTCGAGTACGGCTCCCGGGTCGTGGCCGGCGTCACCCCGGGCAAGGGCGGGCGCAGCGAGCACGGCGTGCCGGTCTTCGACACGGTGCGCCAGGCGGTGCGCGAGACCGGCGCCGAGGCCAGCATCACCTTCGTGGCCCCGCCCTTCGCGGCGGACGCCATCATGGAGGCGGCGGATGCCGGCATCCGGCTGATCTGCTCGATCACCGACGGCATCCCGGCCCAGGACATGATGCGGGTGAAGCGCTACCTGCGCCGCTACCCCAAGGAGCGCCGCCCGATGGTGGTCGGCCCGAACTGCGCCGGCATCATCTCGCCCGGCAAGTCGATGCTCGGCATCATGCCCGGCCACATCTACCTCAAGGGCAACATCGGGGTGATCTCGCGCTCCGGCACGCTCGGCTACGAGGCCGCCGCGCAGATGAAGGCGGTGGGACTGGGCATCTCGACCTCGGTCGGCATCGGCGGCGACCCGATTAACGGCTCGTCCTTCCTCGACCACCTGGCGCTGTTCGAGGAGGATCCCGACACCGAGGCCGTGCTGATGATCGGCGAGATCGGCGGCCCGCAGGAGGCAGAGGCCGCGGCCTGGATCCAGAAGAACATGTCGAAGCCCGTCGTCGGCTTCGTCGCCGGGCTCACGGCGCCCAAGGGCCGCAAGATGGGGCATGCCGGCGCGATCATCTCGGCGGCCGGCGACAGCGCCGGGGAAAAGGCCGAGATCATGCGCTCCTACGGCCTCACCGTCGCCCCGAGCCCGGGTGCCTTCGGGACGACCATGGCCGAGGTGATGGCGACCCGGCGCAAGGCCGCGTGACGCTCTCTCCTCCCCCGGCGATCTCGGGCTTGCCCGAGACCGCTCAAGCTTGTGGGGAGGAGCCGGAGGCGGGGGTGGTGCCGGACAGAGCGCTGCGGTGCCTCCTGCACCACCCCCACGCGGGATCTTCGATCCCCCCAACCCCTCCCCACAAGGAGGAGGGGAAACTCCCTCGACCCCCACCGGGGAGCTTCCGATGATCCACACTCCCGTTCCCGACACGCCCTTCGTTCCCCCGCTGATCACCGGCACCGACGACCGGGTGGCGCTCGACGTGCTGTTTCGCTCGCTGGTGGACGTCTGCCGGCGCCACCAGCCGGAGCTGGAGGCGGTTCTGCGCGGGCAGGCGGACATCGCCGGGCTGACGCCGGGGCTGACGGCGCGGGCGCTGCAGGTGCAGGGCATCTGGTTCCAGCTCATCGCCATCGCCGAGCAGAACACCGCGATGCGCCGGCGCCGCCACGTCGAGCGCAATGCCGGCCGCGACCGGCTCAAGAACTCCTTCAGCGCGGTGCTGGCCCGGGCCGCCGCCCAGGGCGTGCCGCCCGAGACCGTGCACGGCGTGCTGTCGTCGCTGCGGGTGCGCCCGACCCTGACGGCGCACCCGACCGAGGCCAAGCGCGTCACGGTGCTGGAAAAATTCCGGCGCATCTACCTGATCCTGAAGGAGCTGGAGATGCCGCGCTGGACCGAGCGCGAGCGCCACGCCCTGATGGACGACCTGCGCGACCAGGTCGAGCTGGTCTGGATGACCGGCGAGCTGCACCTCGAGAAGCCGACCGTCGACCGCGAGGTGGCCTGGGGCCTGCACTTCTTCGACGAGACCCTGTTCGAGATGCTGCCCGAGACCCTGGGCTCGCTGGAGGAGGCCTTCGCGGCCTCCTATCCGGGGTCCCGGTTCGAGGTGCCGGCCTTCTTCCAGTTCGGCTCGTGGATCGGCGGCGACCGGGACGGCAACCCCTTCGTCACCGCCGAGGTGACCCGGCGCACGCTGCGGCGCAACGCGCTCGCGAGCCTCAGGCGCTACCGCGACGGCATCACCGCGCTCGCCCGCACCCTCTCGATCAGCGCCCGCTCGCTGCCGGTGCCCGAGGCCTTCGCGGCGGCGCTCGCCGACCAGCTCGCCCGCCAGCCGGACGGAGAGGCGATCGCGAAGCGCAACCCGGGCGAGCCCTACCGACAGTTCCTCACCTGCCTCAGCCGGCGCCTGGAGGCGACGGTCGCGGGACTCGAGGGCACCGGAGCGGAGGGGCCGCGCGCCGGCGCCTACGCCGATGCCGACGAGCTGATCGGCGACCTGCGCGACCTCGAGGACGGGCTGTCGGAGGCACGCTGCGGCTCGCTCGCCGCCAACATGGTGCGGCCGGTGCGCCGGATGGTCGAGATCTTCAGGTTCTCGACCGTGCGGCTCGACATCCGCGAGAACACCACCCGCACCACCCGGGCGCTCCAGGCCCTGTGGCGGCGCCAGCACGGCGAGGGCGCGGGCGAGCCGCCGGACGTCGATTCGCCGGCCTGGATGGCCTGGCTCGAAGCGGAGCTCGCCCGCCCCCTCGACGGCCTGCCCGACCTCGACGGCCTGTCCGAGGAGGCGCGCGAGACGCTCGCCACCTTCCGGCTCGTGGCCGAGATGCGCGGCAGCCTCGACCGCGAGGCCTTCGGCGCCTTCGTGCTGTCGATGACCCATTCGGTGCCCGACATCCTGGGCGTCTACCTGCTGGCGAAGACCGCGGGCGTCTTCCTCGACGCGGCCGGCATCGAGGTCTGCCCGTTGCCGATCGTGCCCCTGTTCGAGACGATCGACGACCTGCGGGCGGCCCCCGCGATCATGCGGGCGCTCCTCAAGGTGCCGGTGGTGCGCCGCTCGGCCCGCCAGCAGGGCGGGGTGCAGGAGGTGATGATCGGCTACTCGGATTCGAACAAGGACGGCGGCTTCGTCGCCTCGAACTGGGAGCTCGCCAAGGCCCAGGGCAAGCTGACCCAGGTCGGCGAGCAGGCCGGTCTCGCCATCGCGTTCTTCCACGGCCGCGGCGGCTCGGTCAGCCGCGGCGGCGCTCCCACCGCACGGGCCATCGCGGCCCAGCCGCGGGGCTCGATCCGGGGCCGGTTCCGCACCACCGAGCAGGGCGAGGTGGTCTCGTTCAAGTACGCCAACCGCGGCACCGCCGCCTACCAGATGGAGCTGCTCGCCTCAGCGGTGCTCGACCACGTCCTCGACGCCGCCCCGCGGCCGGGCCAGGCCGCGGCGACCGCCGAGTTCGACGACGCGCTGGAGGCCTTCTCGGGCGCTTCGCGGGCAGCCTATGCCCGGCTGATCACGCATCCCGACCTCGTGACGTATTTCGGCGCCGCGAGCCCGCTCGACGAGATCGCGCTCCTCAACATCGGCTCGCGGCCGGCCCGGCGCTTCGGCGCCCGCAGCCTCGCCGACCTGCGGGCGATCCCGTGGGTGTTCGCCTGGAGCCAGAACCGGCACGGCATCACCGGCTGGTACGGGGTCGGCAGCGGCTTGAAGAGCCTGCTCGACGTGCGCGGGGAGGGCGGCCGGGCGCTGCTGCGGCGGATGTTCGAGGACTCGCCGCTCTTCCGGCTGATCCTCGACGAGGTGGAAAAGACCCTGCTCACCGTCGATCTCGGCATCGCCCGCGAGTTCGCGACGCTCTGCCCGGACGAGGGCGCCCGCGAGGCGATCTTCGCGATGATCGAGGCGGAGTACCGGCTGACCTGCGCGATGGTGCTGGAGGTGAGCGGCGCGGCCGGCCTCGCCGAGCGCTTCCCGCTCTATCGCGGCCGGCTCGCCGCGCGGCTGCCGGTGCTCAACCAGGTCGGCCGCGAGCAGGTCGACCTCCTGCGCCGCTTCCGGGCCGAGGCCGACGAGAACCGGCGCGAGACGCTGAAATCGGCGCTGCTGCTGTCGATCAACTGCGTCGCCGCGGGATTCGGGGCGACGGGGTGAGATCGTCCCGCTCGATCTCCGATCCATCGGAGACGTCATCCATCGGAGACGTCATGGCGCGGGCTTCTCCCTCCCCCCTCTGCGGGGGAGCGGGAAACCCGCGCCTGTCGGTCCCCCCGGCACCAACCCGCACCCCACCGGGCCGACACCCCCCACCTTCCGCCACGTTGCGTCCGTCACCGACGGAACGCCAAGATCTCTCCCAGGAGGAACCCCAATGAGCTTCACCCTCGTCCAGCAAGCCACGCCCCGCCTGCACCGCTCCGAGCTGGCGGTGCCGGGCTCGAACCCGACCTTCATGGAGAAGTCGTCCAAGTCCTCGGCGGATGTGATCTTCCTCGACCTCGAGGATGCGGTCGCGCCCGACGACAAGGAGCAGGCACGCAAGAACATCGTCCAGGCCCTCAACGAGATCGATTGGGGATCGAAGACGATGATGATTCGCATCAACGGCCTCGACACCCACTACATGTACCGGGACGTGGTCGACATCGTGGAGGCCTGCCCGCGCCTCGACATGATCCTGATCCCCAAGGTCGGCGTGCCGCAGGACGTCTACGCCATCGACGTGCTGGTGACGCAGATCGAGCAAGCCAAGCGCCGCGAGAAGAAGCTCGGCTTCGAGGTGCTGATCGAGACGGCGCTCGGCATGGCCAACGTCGAGGCCATCGCCCAGTCCTCGAAGCGCCTCGAGGCGATGTCGTTCGGCGTCGCCGACTACGCCGCCTCGCTGCGCGCCCGCTCGACGGTGATCGGCGGCGTCAACCCGGACTACTCGGTGCTGACCGACAAGGACGAGGCGGGCGCCCGCCAGACCCACTGGCAGGATCCGTGGCTGTTTGCCCAGAACCGGATGCTGGTGGCCTGCCGCGCCTACGGTCTGCGCCCGATCGACGGCCCGTTCGGCGACTTCTCGGACCCGGACGGCTACACCTCGGCGGCCCGGCGCTGCGCGGCGCTCGGCTTCGAGGGCAAGTGGGCGATCCACCCCTCGCAGATCGATCTGGCCAACGAGGTCTTCACCCCGAGCGAGGCCGAGGTGACCAAGGCGCGCCGCATCCTCTCGGCGATGGAGGAGGCGGCCAAGGCCGGCCGCGGCGCCGTCTCGCTGGACGGGCGCCTCATCGACATCGCGTCGATCCGCATGGCCGAGGCGCTGATCGGCAAGGCCGACGCCATGGCGAGGGCCTGAAAGCCACGGGCGCGCCCCGACGACAGGGACGCGGGGGCCAGCCGCAAGGCCGGCCCACCGCCGGAGAGCAAGTCCGCAAGGTCTCCGATCCATCCACGGTGCCGGCCAGCCCTGCACCGTGGATGGATCAGCTTTGTCCGCCGCGCGCAGACGACGCACGGTCCTCGCACACGCTAGAAACAGTCGAGTGGCATACGCTCGGAGGATGCCGGCCCGTGCAGCCGCCTCGGCGGCCCAGTGACGGGCGCCGCGACCGGCTCCGGATCAGGTTTTGCGCGCCGCATGACGCTGCACGCGGCCTTCCGGTCTTCGACAGTGCCGCATCGTCCGGCGGGTCTCTCCCGCAAAATCGGACGATGCCCGAGTGGAAGCGTGCGACCGATGAGATCAGAACAGGGCGCCGACGCACCGAAACGCCGGCGCGGCGGGTGGCTTCTGGCCCTCGC
This sequence comes from Methylobacterium ajmalii, assembly GCF_036448855.1. Classification (NCBI taxonomy): domain Bacteria; kingdom Pseudomonadati; phylum Pseudomonadota; class Alphaproteobacteria; order Hyphomicrobiales; family Methylobacteriaceae; genus Methylobacterium; species Methylobacterium ajmalii. The sequence goes on along the minus strand of NZ_JAZFXT010000068.1, from coordinate 210,909 downwards.
GATCCTGGCGGGCGCCGGCGGGGCCTATGCATGGCAGCGCGAGCACGCGCAGCCGCCGAAGACCGCGGCGTCCCGCGGCCCCGCCCCGGTGCCGGTCACCCTGGCCAAGGTCGAGCAGGGACCGCTCGCCGTGGTGCTACCCGGCCTCGGCACCGTGCAGGCCTACAACACCGTGCAGGTGCGCAGCCGGGTCGACGGCGAGATCCTGAAGATCGGCTTTCGCGAAGGCCAGGTGGTGAAGAAGGGCGACCTCCTCGCCCAGGTCGATCCGCGCCAGTACCAGGCCGCCCTCGATCAGGCGAAGGCGAAGAAGACCCAGGACGAGGCGAACCTCAAGAACGCCAAGGTCGACCTCGAGCGCTACACCAAGCTCGGCGACTACGCCTCGCGCCAGCAGACCGAGACGCAGGGCGCGCAGGTGAGCCAGCTCACCGCCCAGGTCGCGTCCGACCAGGCGGCGATCGACAACGCGACGACTCAGGTCTCCTACGCCACGATCCAGGCGCCGATCGACGGCGTCACGGGATTCCGCCAGATCGACGTCGGCAACATCGTCAACGCCGCGCAACAGACCGCGATCGTCACCATCACCCAGGTCGAGCCGATCTTCGTGGTCTACACCGCCCCCGAGGAGCAGCTGCGCGAGGTGTCGAAGGCGCTCGCTGCCGGCCCGGTGCCGGTGGAGGCCTGGAGCACCGACGGGATGGCTCGACTGTCCGACGGACGCCTCGACCTCGTCAACAACCAGGTCGACACCGCGACCGGCACGATCCGGCTCAAGGCCTCGTTCGCCAACCGGGATCACGCCCTGTGGCCCGGCCTGTCGGTCTCGACGCGGATGCGCACCGCGACGATCCCCGACGCCGTCACGATCCCGGACGACGCCGTGCAGCACGGGCCGAACGGGCTCTACGCCTTCGCGGTCGACGACCAGATGAAGGCCCACATGCAGCCGATCGTCGTCGGCCGCGCCAATGACGGCCGCATCCAGGTGCTCAAGGGTCTGTCGCCCGGCCAGACCGTGGTCTGGCGCGGCCAGTCGCGGGTGCAGGAGGGGGCGCTCGTCGCCGAGGCGAAGCCCGCGGCCGACGCGAAGCCCGGGGCGCCCGCCCGCCAGGCGGACAACGCCGCCCTGACCCAGAGCGAGGCACGCTGACATGCAGATCGGCAGCGGGCAGGGGGAGGCCGCGCGCGGCGGCATCTCCGGCTACTTCATCCGATTCCCGATCGCGACCTCGCTGATCATGGCCGGGATCCTGTTCGTCGGGATCGTGGCCTATCCGCTGCTGGGCGTCGCGCCCCTGCCGCAGGTCGACTTCCCGACGATCCAGGTCACCGCCCAGCTGCCCGGCGGCAGCCCGGAGACCATGGCCTCGACGGTGGCCCAGCCGCTGGAGCGCCAGTTCGCGCAGGTTCCGGGCGTCAGCCAGATGACCTCGACGAGCGCGCTCGGCATCTCGTCGATCACCGTGCAGTTCGACCTCGGCCGCAACATCGACGGCGCGGCGAACGACATCCAGGCGGCGATCAACGCCGCCGGCGGGCAATTGCCCAAGAGCCTGCCGAGCCCGCCGACCTACCGCAAGGTGAACCCGGCCGATTCGCCGATCCTGCTGCTCTCGGTCACCTCCGACTCCCTGCCGCTGATCGAGGTCGACGACGCCGCGGACGTGCAGCTGGCGCAGCGCATCAGCCAGGTCACCGGCGTCGGCCAGGTGCTGATCGGCGGCCAGCAGAAGCCGGCGGTGCGGGTGCAGATCGACCCGGCCAAGCTCGTCGCCAAGGACCTGTCGCTGGAGGACGTGCGCACCCAGCTCTCGATCACCACGGTCAACAGCCCGAAGGGCAGCTTCGACGGGCCGACCCGCAGCTACACGGTCTACGCCAACGACCAGCTTACCCGCGCCAGGGACTGGAACGACGTCATCATCGCCTACCGCAACGGCGCGCCGCTGCGGGTGCGCGACATCGGCCAGGCGGTGGCGGGGCCGGAGGACGCCAAGCAGGCGGCCTGGGCCAACGGCCAGCGCGGCGTGTTCCTGGTCATCTTCAAGCAGCCCGGCGCCAACGTCATCGACACGGTGGACCGGATCAAGGCCGAGCTGCCGCGCATCACCGCCTCCCTGCCGGCGGGCGTGAAGGTCCAGACGCTCAGCGACCGGACCCAGACCATCCGCGCCTCGGTCGAGGACGTGCAGTTCACCCTGGCGCTCACCATCGCGCTCGTCGTCGCGGTGATCTTCGTGTTCCTGCGCTCGGTCTGGGCCACCATCATCCCGAGCGTGACCGTGCCGCTGGCGCTGCTCGGCGCCTGCGCGCTGATGTGGATGGCCGGCTACACCCTCGACAACCTGTCGCTGATGGCGCTCACCATCGCGGTCGGCTTCGTGGTCGACGACGCGATCGTGGTCCTGGAAAACATCGCCCGCCACATTGAGGAGGGGATGAAGCCGATGCAGGCCGCGCTCAAGGGCGCCGGCGAGATCGGCTTCACCATCGTGTCGATCTCGGTCTCGCTGATCGCGGTGCTGATCCCGCTGCTGCTCATGGGCGGCATCATCGGCCGGCTGTTTCGCGAATTCGCCGTGGTGCTGTCGATGACGATCGGCGTCTCGGCCTTCGTGTCGCTGTCGCTGACCCCGATGATGGCCTCGCGCTTCCTCAAGGAGCACAAGGCGGAGGCGCACGGGCGCCTCTACCGCTGGAGCGAGCGCCTCTTCGACGGATTGCTCCGGGCCTACGAATCGGCCCTCGACGTGGCGCTGCGCCACCACGTCGTCACGTTCCTCACCTTCCTCGGCACGGTGGCGCTCACCGGCTACCTGTTCGTGATCATCCCGAAGGGCTTCTTCCCGCAGCAGGATACCGGCCTCATCGTCGGCATCACCGAGGGTGGGCAGGACATCTCGTTTGCCGCCATGGAGGACCGACAGAAGGCGGTCGGCGCGGTGATCCAGGCCGATCCGGACGTGGCGAGCGTCGCGATGTCGATCGGCGGCAGCGGCCAGGCGCTCAATTCCGGCCGGATGTTCATCACCTTGAAGCCCCGGGAGGAGCGGGAGGCCGACGCCTTCCGGATCATCGGCCGGCTGCGGCCCAAGCTCGCCGAGCTCGAGGGCGTGAAGGTCTTCCTCCAGGCCTCGCAGGACGTGCGCACCGGCGGGCGCGCCTCGCGCACCCAGTTCGAGTACACGCTGCAAGACCCGAACCTCGACGAGCTCAACGCCTGGTCGCCGCGCCTGCTCGACAAGCTGAAGACCCTGCCCGAGCTGCGTGACGTCGCCACCGACCAGCAGACCAGCGGCACGACGCTGACGCTGGCGATCAACCGCGACGCCGCCTCGCGCTTCGGCATCACGCCCCAACTGATCGACGACACGCTCTACGACGCGATCGGCCAGCGCCAAGTGGCGCAGTACTTCACCCAGCTCAACAGCTACCACGTCGTCATGGAGATCCTGCCGGCGCTCCAGGGCAACCCGGACAGCTTGCGCAACATCTACGTGAAGTCGCCGGCGACCGGCAGCCAGGTGCCGCTCGCGGCCTTCGCGACCTGGAGCACCGAGCCGGTGCGCCCGCTCTCGATCAGCCACCAGGGCCAGTTCCCCTCGGTGACGATCAGCTTCAACTTGGGCCCGAACGTCGCGCTCGGCCAGGCGACCGCGGCGATCGACAAGGCGGCCAAGGACCTCGGCGTGCCGGCGACGCTGGCGACCGGGTTCCAGGGCACCGCGCAGGCGTTCCAGCAATCGCTCTCGACGGTGCCGCTCCTGATCGTGGCCGCCCTGGTGGTGGTCTACCTGATCCTCGGCATCCTCTACGAGAGCTACATCCACCCGCTGACGATCCTCTCGACCCTGCCCTCGGCCGGCGTCGGCGCGCTCGCGATGCTGCTGTGGTTCGGCTACGACTTCAGCCTGATCGCGCTGATCGGCGTCATCCTGCTGATCGGCATCGTGAAGAAGAACGGCATCATGCTGGTCGACTTCGCGATCGTGGCCGAGCGCCAGGAGGGCATCGGCCCCGAGGAGGCGATCCGCAAGGCGGCCAGCTTGCGCTTCCGCCCGATCCTGATGACCACGATGGCGGCGCTGCTGGGCGGCATCCCGCTGATGTTCGGCACCGGCACCGGCTCGGAGATCCGCCAGCCGCTCGGCTACGCCATGGTCGGCGGGCTGGCGGTCAGCCAGGTGCTGACGCTGTTTACCACGCCGGTGATCTACATCTACCTCGACCGGCTCTCGACGTGGCTGTCCGGCGGCTCGCACGGAGCGGAGGCGAAGGATGAAGCGCCGGAGGACAGGGAGGCACCGTCGCGGTTGCGGGAGGCGGCAGAATAGGGCTCAAGGCACCATCTCGATGAACTCCCGCAGGACGGCGAAGGCGCGCTCCGGCTCGTCGCCGAACAGGTCGTGGCTGCTGTCCCCGAAACACTCGAAGCGCACGCGGTCGGGCGGCAGGGCGGCCACGAGCGCCTCGCTCACGGATGGCGGCACCAGCGGGTCGTTCGCGCCGGCCATGACCAGGACGGGGCAGCGCACGCCCCCGAGCACGGGGCGGAAATCCATGCGTCCCTGCTCGTTGCCGGGCCCGTTGAAGTGGAGCGCGGTGTCGTTGCGCATTAGAACGCGCCGCAGCTTGTCGGGATCGACCGGCTTGCGCCGGTAGAACGGGACGCAGGTGCGAAAATACTCGGCCCGCTTCTCGGCGGTCGGCGCCGTCCAGTAGGTTTCGGCGATGCGCGCGACCTCGGGGCCGCCCAGCTCTCCGAACCGCGCAAAGATCGCCGGAAAATCGACCTTGGCGGCGGTGCTCGCGAGAATGAGCCGGCCCGGATGGTCGGGATAGCGCGTGGCGTAAGCCTGGGCGACGTAGCCGCCGAAGGACATCCCGAGCACGATCGGCCGGACGAGGCCGAGGGCGTCGCACAGGCCCCTCACGTCGTCGCCCCATTGCGCCAGCGTCCAGCCGGCGCGGTCGCCGTCCTCGCTGCGGCCGTTGCCGCGATGGTCGTAATAGACCACCTGTGCCACATCGCTCAGCCCGGAAAAGAAGGGCTTGAAGGCGCTGTGATCGAAGCCCGGACCGCCATGCAGGAGCAGCAGGGTCGGCTTCTCCCGCATCGTGTCGCCGACGGGAACGAGCCCGGCATTCTCGACGTCGACGAAGAGGCGAATGCCATTGACGGCGACGAACATGCGGTTTTCCTCGCTGCCGGTGAGCCCCGGCCGCGCCAGGCCCGTGCGGCGCCCGCTCAGGCCACCGCCTGCTGCCGCTGCACGCTGAGCAGCATGTTGGCGATCTGGCGTACCTGCAATTCGCTGTCCTGGAGCTCCTTCTTGCGGGCACCGCCATAGGCGAACTCGTCGTGGTCGATCCCCGGCACCGGCAGGCCCGCTTCCGCGAAGGACTGCTCGAGGCGCGCGAGCAGCTGCTCCCAGACGCCGAGGCGCGACCAGCGGATGAAGGTCTGCGCCGCCATCCACCACGGGCCGTACTGGGCCGGGACGGCGCGCCAGTTGGTGTCGTGCCAGTGGCGCCAGAGGATCGCGTCGATGGTCCGCTTGAGGTCGTGGGGCTGAGTCTTGCCACGAGGCCGGCACCCTTCGAGCAACGGCGAGAGCATAGACCACTGTGCCTCCGTCAACATCAACATCCCCCGCGCTCACGTTTCCACCTGGGATCATATTACCAAGGGTAACATGCTTCTTCAATCACCTCACCGCGCGACGGTTGAAGTTTGTGATCCAGGCTTACCGGGTGGAACGGCGCGGATCGTTTGTGTTCGAACATGAATCGAGCGAGGACATTCGGATCGCGACTTGAAAGATTAGATATTTCGGTTCGCAAAAACTTGTTAGAATTTAAATCGTAAATGTAAGTAGAAACGGCCCTGCTCAGCGGCCTGGCGACGCGTCACACGTCCCAGCGTCAATGCCGACGGCAAAGAATATGATCCCGACACCCGCAGGAGGCTGCCGGACGGTTATTCCAATTCGAAAACAGAGGAAAACAGAGCGCGAAATACCGTTATCGAGGGTTGCATCACTCCCGCTGCGTCGCAACGTGCAGTGCCCGCTTCGACCACTAGGGCAACCAGGACCGGCATCGCGGAAGCGAGCGAGGCCGTTGCCGAAATCCCACGGCGAACGGCGACGTGCCGCGCAAAAGAAAGGACACCCCGCCGTCGGCGCCCGTCGCGTCGCCACGGGCCGGAGGCCCGCGCTCGCGCACCGAGAACCGGACACAAGCCCGGATCGCTCGGCGGCGACGTCGAGAGCGAAGAGACGTAGCGATGTTTGAAGGAAGAGTGGGGAGGATGGTGGAGCTTAGCGGGATCGAACCGCTGACCTCCTGCATGCCATGCAGGCGCTCTCCCAGCTGAGCTAAAGCCCCACGCTTCACAGGACGTTTGGGTCCGTCCAGGAACCGGCCCGCCGCCCTCAGGGAGGGCGCCGCCGCCGGTGAGCGGCTGTATATGAGGGTGCGGCGTTCGACACAAGCCCTCGGGGCGGGTCTTCGCGAAGTTTTCGTGACTGTCGCGAATTCCCCAACATCATCAGGGAGTTGCGGGCAACGACCGCGGATCCCGCGCCCGTCGCCCGACCCTCCCGCGACGATCAGGATTCCTCGTCGCTCTCGATGTCGCTGTCGATGAGGTCGGAGACGTCGTCGCCGCTCTCCTCGTCCTCCTCCAGGAAGGTGTCGTCGTCGCCGCCGGCATCGGAGACGTCGGCATCGTCGTCGACCGAGACGTCGTCGCCGCCCTCGGCAGCCTCGACCTCGTCGAGGGAGACCATCTCGGGGGCGCCGGCCTCCTCCTCGGTCTCCTCCTCGCGCGGGGCGCGGTTGGCGATGGCCGGGGCGGGGACGCGGCTGGAGGTGAGGGCGGCGACCTGATAGACGGTGCCGCATTTCGGGCACACGGCAGGATCCCTGCTCAGGTCGTAGAATTTGGCGCCGCAGCTCATGCACTGGCGCTTCAAGCCGAGTTCCGGTCTGGCCACGGTGGTCACGTTCCTGTCGATGTCGGTAAGAGTGGGTTCGGTTAGTCTCGCCCGCCAGCGCTGTCAAATAGCCGTGTGTCCGGCGGATGACGGGGCGGCGCCCGCATGGTAACGACCCCGCCGTTTTCCCCGCGCGTCCCTCGCGATTCTCGAGAACCAGGCCCTCTGCCCGTGTCGCACGATTCCCCTCCGTCCCCGATCACCGCCCAGGCCGGGACGGCCCTCAAGGGCCGGCTGCGGCCGCCCGGCGACAAGTCGATCTCGCACCGCGCGATCATCCTCGGCCTGCTCAGCCTCGGCGAGACCCGGATCGAGGGCCTGCTGGAGGGCGACGACGTGCTGCGCACCGCCGCCGCCGCCAAGGCGCTCGGCGCAGGGATCGACCGCGACGGGGACGGGCGCTGGCGGGTGCGCGGCGTCGGCATCGGCGGCCTGTCCGATCCGGCCGGCGTGCTCGATTTCGGCAATGCCGGCACCGGCTCGCGCCTGATGATGGGCGTGGTCGGCGGCCACCCGGTCACCGCGACCTTCGACGGCGACGCCTCGCTGCGCAAGCGGCCGATGCGCCGGATCCTCGACCCCCTGGTCGAGATGGGCGTGAGCGTGGTCGAGCAGGCCGAGGGCGGCCGGGTGCCGCTCACCCTGCGCGGCCCCCGCGAGGCGGTGCCGATCACCTACGAGAGCCCGGTCGCCTCGGCACAGGTGAAGTCGGCGGTGCTTCTCGCCGGGCTCAACGCGCCCGGCGTCACCACGGTGGTGGAGGCCGCCGCGACCCGCGACCACACCGAGCGGATGCTGCGCCTGTTCGGCGCCACCGTCGAGGTCGAGGCGATCGGCCCCGGCGGGCACGGCCGGCGCATCGCGCTCACCGGCCAGCCGACCCTCACCGCCACCGACGTGGTGGTGCCGGCCGATCCGTCCTCGGCCGCCTTCGCCATGGTGGCCGGCCTGATCGTCCCGGGCTCCGAGGTGGTGATCGAGGGGGTGATGATGAACCCCCTGCGCACCGGCCTCATGACCACGCTGGTCGAGATGGGCGGCGACATCGAGCGCCTCAACGAGCGCGAGGAGGGCGGCGAGACCGTGGCCGACCTGCGGGTGCGCCACAGCCGCCTGAAGGGCGTCGCGGTGCCGCCCGAGCGGGCACCGGCGATGATCGACGAGTTCCCGGTGCTCGCCGTGGCGGCGGCCTGTGCGGAGGGCACCACCCGGATGCAGGGCCTGCACGAGCTGCGGGTCAAGGAATCCGACCGCCTCGCCGCGGTGGCGGCGGGCCTGAAAGCCAACGGCGTCTCCCACGTGGTCGAGGGCGACGACCTGATCGTCCACGGCGACGGCGGCGCGCCGCAGGGCGGCGGCACGGTCGAGACCCATCTCGACCACCGCATCGCCATGGCGTTCCTGGTGCTGGGCATGGTCGCCCGCGCGCCGGTGACGGTCGACGACGGCGCGATGATCGCCACCAGCTACCCGGCCTTCCTCGCCGACATGCGGGCGCTCGGCGCCGGGCTCGCCGCGTGAGGCGCGCGATGGTGATCGCGATCGACGGCCCGGCGGCCTCCGGCAAGGGCACGCTGGCCAAGCGCCTGGCGGAGCATTACCGCCTGCCGCACCTCGATACCGGGCTGCTCTACCGGGCGGTGGCGCTGACCCTCCTCGACGCCGACCGCGACCTCGCCGACGCCGATGCGGCGGCGGCCGCCGCCCGTGGCCTCGACGCGGCCTTCCTGTCCGATCCGCGCCTGCGCGGCAGCGCCATGGGCGAGGCCGCCTCGATCGTCTCGGCCCAAGGGGCGGTGCGCGCAGCGCTCCTCGACTGGCAGCGGCGCTTCGCCGGCGCGGCCGAGGGCGCGGTGCTGGACGGGCGCGACATCGGCACCGTGGTCTGCCCGGATGCCGCCGTGAAGCTGTTCGTCACCGCCTCGGCGGAAGAGCGCGCCCGGCGCCGCCACCGCGAGCTCGACGGACGCGGCGAGGCGGTGGCCTACGAGGCGGTCCTCTCCGACATCCTGCGCCGCGACGCCCGCGACGCCGACCGGGCGGCCGCCCCCTTGCGGGTGGCCGAGGACGCGGTGGTGATCGACACCACGGCGCTCGACGCCGACGCGGCCTTCCAGGCCGCCACCGGCGTGGTCGACGGGCGGGACCGGGCCTAGGGGCTGAGCGCTCGGACGCGCCCATCCCACCTGCGACCTCATCCCGAGATGTCGGTCCATCATCGATGGACCGGCCTCGAAGGCGACCTCCGGAAAGCACCGCGATCCCTGGAGCCCTCATCCTGAGGTCGGGGATGGGATGAAGCGTGACGACACGGCATCAGCCGGTCGAGAATCCCGCCCGACACCACGCCGCCACGAATCCGTGGCATGCCTCTCCAACGACACCGCGCGCGATCCGCTGCGCCCGCCACTTCGGACCTCCGCCTCCCATGATCCGCCTCGACAAGATCGCCAAGCAGAACGGCAACCAGATCCTCTTCATCGAGGCGTCCGCCGCGCTCCAGCGCGGCGAGAAGGTCGGGCTCGTCGGCCCCAACGGCGCCGGCAAGACGACGCTGTTTCGCATGATCACCGGCGAGGAGCAGCCCGACGAGGGCCAGGTCTCGTCCGATCGCGGCATCACCATCGGGTATTTCAGCCAGGATGTCGGCGAGATGGCCGGTCGCTCCGTCCTGTCCGAGGTGATGGACGGCGCAGGTCCCGTGAGCGCGATCGCCGCCGAGCTGCGCGAGATCGAGACCGCGCTCGCCGATCCCGACCGGGCCGACGAGATGGAGGCGCTGGTCGAGCGCTACGGCGAGGTGCAGGGCCGGTTCGAGGAGCTCGGCGGCTACGCGCTCGAGGGCCGGGCCCACGAGGTGCTGGCGGGCCTCAGCTTCTCGCCCGAGATGGTCGAGGGCGATGTCGGCGCCCTGTCGGGCGGCTGGAAGATGCGCGTCGCGCTCGCCCGCATCCTGCTCATGAACCCCGACGTGATGCTGCTCGACGAGCCGAGCAACCACCTCGACATCGAGAGCCTGATCTGGCTCGAGGACTTCCTGCGCGGCTTCGACGGCGCCCTGCTGATGACCTCGCACGACCGGGCCTTCATGAACCGGATCGTCGGCAAGATCATCGAGATCGATGCCGGTTCGCTCACCACCTATTCGGGCGACTACGCCTTCTACGAGCAGCAGCGGGCCCAGAACGAGGCGCAGCAGCAGGCGCAGTTCGAGCGCCAGCAGGCGATGCTGGCCAAGGAAATCAAGTTCATCGAGCGCTTCAAGGCGCGCGCCTCGCACGCCGCCCAGGTCCAGAGCCGGGTGAAGAAGCTCGACAAGATCGAGCGCGTCGAGCCGCCCCGGCGGCGTCAGAGCGTCGCCTTCGACTTCCCCGCCGCGCCCCGCTCCGGCGACGACGTGATCAGCCTGAAGGCGGTCTCCAAGAGCTACGGCAGCCGCACGATCTACGACGGGCTCGATTTCGGCATCCGCCGCAAGGAGCGCTGGTGCGTGATGGGCGTCAACGGTGCCGGCAAGTCGACGCTGCTCAAGCTCGCCACCGGGACCACGGAGCCGGATTCGGGCAGCGTGACCATCGGCGCCAGCGTCAAGCTCGGCTACTTCGCCCAGCATGCCATGGACACGCTGGTCGGCGAGCAGACGGTGTTCGAGTTCCTGGAGGAGGCGTTCCCGCAGGCGGGCCAGGGCTCGCTGCGCACGCTCGCCGGCTGCTTCGGCTTCTCGGGCGACGACGTCGAGAAGCGCTGCCGGGTGCTGTCGGGCGGCGAGAAGGCCCGTCTCGCCATGGCGAAGATGCTCTACGACCCGCCGAACTTCCTCGTCCTCGACGAGCCGACCAACCACCTCGACGTCGGCACCAAGGACATGCTGATCGCCGCGCTCGCCCAGTACGAGGGCACGATGCTGTTCGTCTCGCACGACCGGCACTTCCTCGCCGCGCTGTCGAACCGGGTGCTGGAGCTGACGCCCGAGGGCATCCACCTTTATGGCGGCGGATACTCGGAATACGTGGAGAAGACCGGGCAGGAGGCGCCGGGCCTGCGGCACTGAGGCGAAGGCGCGTTCGCTTCCCATCCGCTCCGTCGTTCCCGGGCCGCGTCGCGGAGCCCCGGGACGGCGGGAGAAAGGGCGCGGGTCAGGCGCGTCGAGGCCATCCGCAGGCGACGTCGTTTCCCAGCATCGGCGCCACCGCCTCCGCCGGCACCGGCCGGCTGATGAGGTAGCCCTGCACCTCGGTGCAGCCCGCCCCGCGCAGGTGGGCCAGCTGCTCCTCGGTCTCCACGCCCTCGGCGGTGGTGGTCATGCCCATGCTGTCGGCGAGCGTCGTCACCGCCCGCACGATGGCCAGCGCGTCGGGGCGCAGCGAGAGGTCGGCCACGAAGGCGCGGTCGATCTTGATCTTGTCGAACGGGAAGGCCCGCAGGTAGCCGAGCGACGAGTAGCCGGTGCCGAAATCGTCCATGGCGATGCGCACCCCGAGGCCCTTCAGCCGGTGCAGGATCGCCAGCGTCGAGGCGTTGTCCTGCAGGAGCACGCCCTCGGTGATCTCGAGCTCGAGCCGGTGCGGGTCGAGGCCGGCGTCGCGCAGGGCCGCGATCACGGTGGCGTCGATGTCGCCGCTGCGGAACTGGACCGGCGAGAGGTTGACCGAGACCCGGATTCCTGTCGGCCAGCGCGCCGCCTCGCGGCAGGCCTGGCGCAGGACCCACTCGCCGAGCGGCACGATCATGCCGGTCTCCTCGGCGATCGGCACGAAGGCGGCGGGGCTCACCACGCCGCGCACCGGATGGTGCCAGCGCACCAGCGCCTCGAATCCGGCGATCCGGTTGTCCGACAGGCCGAGGAAGGGCTGGAACGCCAGCGCGAATTGCCGTTCGGCGAGGGCCGTGCGCAGATCGAGCTCGACGCTGCGCCGGGCCTGGACCTCGACGTCCATGGCGGGCTCGAAGAAGCGGTGCGTGCCCCGCCCCTCGCCCTTGGCGCGGTAGAGCGCCATGTCGGCGGCTCGCAGCAACCCTTCCGGGTCCTGTCCGTCCGCCGGCGCCAGGGCGATGCCGATGCTGAGCCCGACGCTGACCCGCGCGCCGTCGATGTCGTAGTCGCGCTCGACCGCCGCGATCAGCCGTCCGGCGAGGCGGCCGGCCCGGAAGCGCGAGGCCGGCCGCAGGACGAGGGCGAACTCGTCGCCGCCGAGCCGCGCCAGGATCGCGGGCCCGTCGCCCGCCTCGTCCCGGACCTCGGCGGCGAGCCGCGCGGTGACGAGGCGCAGGAGCTTGTCGCCGACGGCATGGCCGAGGGTGTCGTTCACCGTCTTGAAGCGGTCGAGGTCGAGGCACAGGACCGCCAGGCCCCTGCCCTCGGCGACCCCGCCGCCGGCCGCCAGCGCCTCCGCCAGGCCCTCGTGCAGCAGGGCGCGGTTGGGCAGGCCGGTCAGCGCGTCGTGGCGCGCCATGTGGACGATCTGCGCCTCGGCGCGCTTGGCCGCCGTCACGTCCTCGTGCACCGTCACGAAGCCGCCCTCCGGGGTCGGCGCGTAGGTCACGGCGATGACCCGGCCGTCGAGCAGGGTCTGGTCGAGGCGGTAGCGGGTGCGGGTCGCCAGCCGCTCTCGCACCTGCTCCCAGGCCTCCTCGGGCCGCAGGCCCGGGAAGTTGCCGGCCTCGGTGCGGCGGTGGATCAGCTCCTCGGCGGAAATGCCCGGATGCACCGTCTCGGGCGACAGGCCGTAGAGGTCGAGGAACTGCCGGTTGACGACGGTGATGCGGTGGTCGGCGTCGAACAGCACGAGGCCGTGCGACATGTGGGTCAGGGCGTGGTCGAGCCAGCGGTTCTGCTCGGCGAGCCGCCGATCGGCCCGCGCCCGGTCGGTCGCGTCCTCGTGGATCACCATCGTGCCGCCGTCCGGCAGCGGGGTGATGGTGGTCTTCAGGAGAACGCCGTTCGGCAGGTGCCGCTCGCGCTGCAGCCGGACCCGCTGGGCGATGCGCTCGGACACGAAGGCCCAGGCCTCGTCGGGACCGAGGCCCGGATAGTTGCCGGCGGCGGCGCTCGTGCGGATCATGCGCTCGAGCGGCGTGCCGAGGCGCAACAACTCCTCGGGCAGCCCGAACAGGTCGCGCAGCCGGCCGTTGACGAGGATCAGCCGCAGGTCCGGATCGAAGACGCTGATCCCGACCGGCAGGCCCTCCAGCACGGTCTCGCAGCGGCGCACCCGGTCCTCCAGGCACGGCACCGTCCCGGCCTCCGCGGACGGGACCTCGGCGCAGATCCCGCGCCAGCCCGCGACGCTCCCGTCCGGACCGGTGACCGGCGCGCCGCCGAACCGGAACCAGCGGATCCGCCCGTCGGAGTGCCGATGCGGCAGGACCACGTCCCGGAACGGCCGCCGGCCGGACAGCACCGCCGAATGTCCCGATCCGTCCAACCCGTCGCCGTCGAGGCCCGGCCAGGGCCGCCCGAGCGGGTCGGGGAGGCCCGTCAGGGCCGCGTAGCGCCCGCGCACGGCCGTCAGCCGAAGCGCCGCATCGGTCTGCCACGACCAGTCCGCGGCGATGATGTCGAGGTCTTCAGGCAGCATGCAGCGGTCTTCTTCGCATGGCCGTGGATCTCACGAATTTGCTGCGATTTCCTTTCTCAAATTGTCGAGACGACAACCGCTGCGCGAGAGGGCCCGGGCTCGCCCCGTCACCGCAGCGCGACCGCGAGGGCCTCGACGGTGACCGGGGCGCCGTCCCGGTCGAGATCGAGCACCCACCGCGCCCCCGCCGGCCCGGCGAGGGCGGCGACGACGGCCTCGGGAGCCAGGCCGGCGACCAGCCGGCCGTCGACCCGGCGCAGGACGTCTCCCGGCGCGACGCCCGCGACGAGCGGCCGTCCGTCCCGGGTCGCGATCCGGCCGACCGCGTAGCCGTCCCCGGCCCGCACGAGGGTGAGCCCGATCCCGTCGAGGTCGTCCGGGTCGGCGGGGCGCCGGCGCTCGAACCGGGCCCAGCCGGCGGGGTAGTCGATGGTCAGGAGGCCGTCGCCGAGCGCGTTGTTGCCGAGCCAGCCGTCGACCGGCATCCCGACCGGCTCCTGCCAGCGGTCCCAGAAGACCTCGCCGAGGAGCGCCTCCGCGACGGCACCGCCGAACGGCGCGGTCGCGAGCGCGCCGAGCCCGTCCCACCGCAGCGACCCGAGCCGCAGGTCGGGCAGGCGCAGCACAGTGCCGTCCTGCTCGAGGGCGAGATCCGCCATCGCGGCGGCGCTGCGGCCGACCGCGCCGCGGACCCGCGCCCAGCCCGGATGGCGCGCGAGCCATCCCGCCGCCCGGCGGCCGCGCAGCCAGGTATAGGGGGCGCCGGGATCGAGGACGAGGGTCAGACGCTCGCCGTCGGCGACGGCCTCGACGCTCACGAGGCCGCTCCCCGGCGCGATCCGCACGGGAATCGCCGCGCCGCGGGCCGGCAGGCTGCCGGAGGGGCCGATCGTCAGCGTCCGGGCCGAGGGATCGAGGGCGATCGCGAAGGCGCGCAGCACGCCGGCGGGCAGCAGCGCATCGACGCGGCGCGGGGCGAAGAGCTGCACCAGGAGGCTTTGGCCGCCGGGAAGGCGCGGGTTCTCGGCGACGGCGGCGCCCGCCACCGTGACGGCGAAGCCGCCGAGGTCGAAGGTGAGGTCGCGCCCGTCATCGAGCCCGAGCTCGCGGGCGAGCGCCGGCGACAGGACCGGCGCCGGGGTGCCGGGATTGACCCAGGCGAGCGCCCGCCGCTCGCTCCCGTCCGGACGCCGGAAGGGCAGCTCGACGAGCCAGCGGTGCGAGCCCGGTATCAGGGGCAGCGTTACCGGCCGCACGGGGCCCGCCGTCCAGGCGACGGCCACCCGGCCGTCGATCGGGGCCGGTGGCCGGCAGGCCCCGAGGAGGATGGCCACGGCGGCGGCCCCAAGGCCTGCAACGATACGGCGGAACCGAGGGGATGCTCGCATGCGTGCGTCTCCGGCTCGCCGCGCGACGGGCCGGCGAGGAGGTGGACCCCGAAAGGAACGGGGCGGTCAGCCGACCCGGTCGAGGCCGGGATCGTGTTCTGCGGCCTCCACGTCGGGCTCGAAGTCGAGGAGGTCGCCGGGCCGGCAATCGAGCTCGCGGCACAGGGCCGCCAGGGTGGCGAAGCGGACGCCCTGGACCTTGCCGGATTTGAGCAGCGAGAGGTTCGCCTCGGTCATTCCGATGGCGCGGGCGACGTCCTTCGCGCGCCGCTTGCGCCGGGCCAGCATGACGTCGAGACGGACGATGATCGGCATGACGCGGTCGGCCTCAGACGAATCCGTCCCGGTCGCGCTCGATCGCGCCGCCGACCCGCAGCAGGGCCGCCAGCACGGCGAGGAGCGCGGCGAAGAGCAGCGCGTAGGCCGACCCGGCATGGAACCAGGCGCGGTCGACGCCGTGGCCGGCGGCCGCGACCAGCCCCTCGCCGAGGGCGGGCGCCAGGGCGCTGGCGACCAGCCAGAGGGCGATCCGGTGCAAGCGGTCGGCCTGCGCCGGCGCGAAGGCCGCCCCCTCGGCAAAGCCCCGCAGGAGGCCGCGAAGGCTCGCCAGGGCGAGGAGGAGGGGCGCCTGCGCCAGCACGAGCTTCGACGCGTAGGCGAGGCGGGTCGGCCGGGGCAGGGCGCCGAATGGCACCAGCCCGGCGACGCCCTCCGGCGGCGCGCCGAGATAGGCGGCGCCCGGGGCCAGCCACAGATGGGCGCCGCCGCAGGCGAGACCGAGGACGAGGACCGCGCTCCCGAACACCGCCAGCAGGACGGCGAGGGCGCCCGAGAGCCGCGCGAGCCCGGCCGCGAGGCGGCGCAGCCGCGCCCGGGAGGCGGGCTCGTCGTCGGCAGCGGCTGGGTGGATCACGGCGTGGGGCAAGGGAAAAGCCTCCGTTGGACCCTCGTCGCACAGCTAGTAATTTCTGTAAAACAATAATTTTCCGGTTCGCTCGGTCCCCGGCGTCAGGTCCCCCGCGGCTTGGCCCGGCGGGTCGGGGGGGCGGTGGTCGGGTCCTCGGGCCAGGGGTGTCGGGGATACTGGCCGCGCATGTCGGCCCGCACCGCCGCCCAGGAGCCGCGCCAGAAGCCCGGCAGGTCGCGGGTGATCTGGATCGGGCGCTGGGCCGGCGAGAGCAGGTGGAGGACGAGCGGCACCCGGCCGCCGCCGATCGTCGGGTGGCGGGCGAGGCCGAACAGCTCCTGCACCCGCACGGCGAGCGCCGGGCCGCCCTCTGCGGCGTAGTCGACCGGGATGCGCGAGCCGGTCGGCACTTCGAGATGGGTCGGCGCCTCGGCGTCGAGGCGCGCGCGCAGCGACCAGGGCACGAGGTCGTGCAGGGCCTCCGACAGGCGGTCGGCGCCGATCTCGTCGAGGCGTGTGAGGCCGGAGAGGTGCGGCCCGAGCCAGTCGGGCAGGGTCTCGGCGAGATGGGCGTCCGAGAGGTCGGGCCAGGGCTCGCCCTCGGCGCTTCGGAGAAACATCACCCGCTCGCGCCATTGCTGGGCCGCCTTCGACCAGGGCAGGGCGGCGACGCCGAGGCCGGCGAGGCCGCAAGCGAGGATCGCGGCGCAGTCGGCGTCCGTCGGGACGGGCAGGATGCGCTCGGCGAGCGAGACCGCGCCGAGGCGCCGCTGCGCCCGGGCCCTGAGGGCGCGGGACTCGGGGTCGAACTCGACCCGGGTGCGGGCCTCGATCCGGTCGGAGAACAGCGCCTCGATGTCGGGGAGCGCGATCGGCGCGGCGGCCAGGATGCGGGCGGAGGAGGCTTTCCCGACGATCTCGGCCACCGCCAGGAACGGCTCGCGGGCGAGCGCAGTGGCGGGGTCGAGGGCGGCGCCGCGGCCGTTCGCCAGGACGTACTCGCCGGCCTTGCCCCGGGCCCGGGCGATCCGGTCGGGATAGGCCAGCGCCAGGAGGGTGCCGGCCTCGGGCCGGCCGGCGGCACCGGGCGGGGCGGCATGCGCCGACGCGATCCTCGCCCAGCCGGCGGCGAGGCGGCGCATGTCCTCGGCCCGGGCCGAGCGGTCGCGGCGGAAGCGCTCGGCCCGCTCGGCAAGATCGACGGAATCGCCGCCGAGGCCGCGCTCGACCAGCACCGCCGCGAGGTCGGCGGCGTCCCGCGCCGCCTCCCGCCCGCGCGCGGCGGCGCTCACCACCATCCGGGCGAGGCGCGGCGGCAGGGGGAGGGCGCGAAGCGCCCGGCCGGCCGGGGTCAGGCGGCCGTCGCCGTCGAGGGCATCGAGGCCGGACAGCAGCGCCCGGGCCTCGGCCAGCGCCGGGGCCGGCGGCGGATCGAGGAAGGGAAGCGTCGTCGGATCGGACACGCCCCAGGCAGCGCAGTCGAGGACCAGCCCGGCGAGGTCGGCGGCCAGGATCTCGGGCCGGGTGAACGGGTCGAGCGCCCCGGTAGCGGCCTCCGGCCACAGGCGGTAGCACACGCCGGCTTGCGTGCGCCCGGCGCGGCCCCGGCGCTGGTCGACCGAGGCGCGCGAGGCGCGCTGGGTGACGAGCCGGGTGAGCCCGAGATCCGGCTCGTAGACCGGCACCCGGGCGAGGCCCGAATCGACCACCACCCGCACCCCCTCGATGGTGAGCGAGGTCTCGGCGATCGAGGTGGCGAGCACGACCTTGCGGCGCCCGGCCAGGCTCGGGCGCACCGCCCGGTCCTGCTCGGCCCGGTCGAGGGCGCCATAGAGCGGCGCGAGGTCGACCTCGGGGAAATCCGAGAGGCGCTCCGCCAGGCGCTCGGCGGTGCGGCGGATCTCGGCCTGGCCCGGCAGGAAGGCGAGGACCGAGCCGGGCTCGGCCCGCAGCGCCCGCATCACCGCGTCGGTCACCGCATCCTCGATGCGCTCGCGCGGATCGCGGTCGAGGTGGCGGGTCTCGACCGGGAAGGCCCGCCCCTCCGAGACGATCACCGGGGCCCCGCCCATCAGGGCGGCGACCCGGGCGCCGTCGATCGTCGCCGACATCGCCAGCAAGCGCAGGTCCTCGCGCAACGCGCCTTGCGCGTCGAGCGCCAGGGCCAGGCCGAGATCGGCGTCGAGCGAGCGCTCGTGGAACTCGTCGAACAGCACCGCGGCGATGCCGTCGAGCTCGGGATCGTCCAGGATCATCCGGGCGAAGACGCCCTCGGTCACCACCTCGATCCGGGTGCGGGCCGAGACCTTGGAGCCGAGGCGGACCCGGAGGCCTACCGTCTCGCCGACCGGCTCGCCCAGGGTCGCGGCCATCCGCTCGGCCGCCGCCCGGGCGGCGAGGCGGCGCGGCTCCAGGAGGATGATGCGCCGGTCGCCGCGCCAGGGCGCCTCCAGCAGGGCGAGGGGCACCCGGGTGGTCTTGCCGGCGCCGGGGGGGGCCACCAGCACGGCGTTGGGGCGGTCGCCCGACGGTTCGGCGAGGGCCGCCGCGAGGTCGCCGAGGACGGCATCGATCGGCAGGGAGGGGACGGAGCGCATGCAGGCCGGGATGGCGGAGCCGGTCCGGCCGCGCAAGCCCGCAAGCCCGCGAGCCTGAAAGCCGGACGGGGTCGGGCCCGCCGCCGCGCTGACCCAGTGTCGCGCCGGGCGAAACGTTGCGAAAGTTTTTCTTAACGATTTCCGCTGCCGTGGAGGAACCGGTCGCGCGGCAGATGATTGACGCACGGGTTGGCCGAGGGGCCACCGGCTGGAGTTGCACCGCGATGAAGTCCCTGTCCCTGGCCCTGGCGGCGAGCGTTGTTCTGGGCGGTCTCGCCCTCACCCCGGCCTCGGCCGCCGTGACCGCCCCGGCCCCGGCCGTGGCCGGCGCGGAATCGACCGTCGAGCACGTCGCCATGCGGCGTCACTACCACTACCATCACATGAAGCGTCACGACCGCCACATGCGCCGTCACATGCGCCGCAACCACATGCGCGCCGGCGACCCGAACGCCCGCAACCCGTCGCGCCCGGGCTACCAGCAGCAGCTCGGCAACACCACGGGCGGCCCGCGCTACTGAGCCTCGAACCCGTGAGTTGAACGAGCGCGTGTCCCCTCCGCCGAACGGTCGGGGGCACGCGCTTCGTGCCGTCGGACCGCCCCTGCGGATCATCGGGAGAGGGATCCGTCCCCGGGGCTTGCGCACGCGGCCCGGCCGGGCGAGGGGAGCCTGACCGGCATCCTTCGCATCCGAGAGCCCGCCCCGTGACCGCCTGTCCGTTTCCCCGCGAGGCCGCCCGATGAGCCTCGCTTCCGTCAAGGCCGACCTCGCCGCCCGCGCGCCCGATCTCACCGTGCTGGAGACCGAGGCGAGTTCCGCCACCGTGGCGCTGGCGGCCGCCGCCCACGGCGTCGAGCCGGCCCGCATCGCCAAGACCCTGTCGCTGCGCCTCGGCGAGCGGGTGGTGCTGCTGGTGGCACGCGGCGACGCCCGCCTGGACAACCGCAAGGCCAAGGCCGCCTTCGGGGTCAAGCCCAGGATGCTGGGAGCCGAGGAGGTCGAGGCGATCACCGGCCATCCCGTCGGCGGCGTCTGCCCGTTCGGCCTCGCCACGCCGCTGCCGGTCTATTGCGACGTCAGCCTGAAGGCCTTCGAGGAGGTCGTGCCGGCGGCCGGCTCCCCCCACAGTGCCGTGCGGATCACGCCCGAGCGCATGGCGGCGCTGACCGGCGCGGAGTGGATCGACGTCTGCCAGCCGCCGGCCGGCGAGGGCGACGCCGATCCGGCGCCCTGACCCCGCGCGACGCCGTCTCGCGCGAAAACACCCGGCGGCTGTGGATCGGGCGGCATCGACAAGCGGGGCGTCCGTGACCTAGCTGTCACGGAGCCTTCAAGCGGCCGGGCCACAAGGCCCCTCCGTCGCGTCATCAGCCGTCCGAGACCCGCCCTTGATCTTCGTCCATCAGCCGAATGCCTGCGCCAGCACCGGGCAGCCGCTCCTCGAGCGCCGCCTGCTCGAGATGTCGGAGCCGATCCCGCCGGACGCGCTCTGGATCGACCTGATCGAGCCGACCCGTCAGGAGGACCACAAGGTCGAGGCGTTCCTCGGCATCTCGATCCCGACCCGGGAGGAGATGCAGGACATCGAGCCCTCGGAACTCCTCTACGTCGAGAACGGCGCCCGCTACATGACCGGGCGGCTCCTGTGCCGGGTCGATACCGACGACGCGCGGCTCACCGGCGTCACCTTCATCCTGCGCGACAACAAGCTCGCCACGGTGCGCTACGACGATCCGCAGGCGTTCCGGATGTTCGTCCACCGCGCCGCGCGGCCGGCGGGTGTGATGCTGACCGGCGAGGCGATCCTGGCCGGCCTGATCGAGACCGTGATCGACCGGGCCGCCGACGTGCTCCAGCTCCAGGGCGAGCGGATCGACCGGCTGTCGCGCCAGATCTTCGCCGAGCACACCGACCCGAGCGCCCGCAACGCCGAATTGCAGGACACCCTGCGGGCGCTCGGCCGCCACAACGAGCTCTTGTCGCAGCAGCGCGAGAGCCTGGTCTCGGTCGAGCGCATCCTGCTCTCGCTCTCGGCGAGCTACCGGGCCAGCAAGGCGCCGCGCGAGATCCGCGAGGAGGTCCGCTCCACCCTGCGCGATCTCCAGTCGCTCGAGGAGCATGCGAGCTTCCTGTCCGGCAAGATCCAGTTCCTGCTCGACGCGACGCTCGGCCTCGTCAACCTCGAGCAGAACAACATCATCAAGCTGTTCTCGGTCATGGCGGTGGTGTTCATGCCGCCGACCCTGATCGCCTCGATGTACGGCATGAACTTCAAGGTGATGCCGGAGCTCGACTGGGGCTTCGGCTACCCGATGGCGGTGGTGATGATGGTTGTGGCGGCGATCCTGCCCTACGCCTTCTTCCGCTGGAAGCGCTGGCTGTAGGGGGCAAGGAGATGTGCGGCCGGTTCTTCGTCACCTCCTCGCCCGAGACCTTCCGGGAGGCCTACGGCTACGACGACCGGCCGAACTTCCCGGCCCGCCACAACGTGGCGCCGACCCAGCCGGTCGCCGTGGTGACGTCCGAGCACGGCCGGCGGCGCTTCGTGCTGATGCGCTGGGGCTTCCTGCCGGCCTGGGTCAAGGACCCGGACGACTTCCCGCTGGTCATCAACGCCCGGATCGAGACCGCGGCCGAGAAGCCGAGCTTTCGCAACGCCCTGCGCTACCGGCGCTGCGTCTTCCTCGCCGACGGCTTCTACGAGTGGCGCCGCGGCGGCCCGCGCGGGCAGGCGCCCTACGCGATCCGCCGCGCCGACGGCCGGCCGATGGCGCTCGCCGGCCTGTGGGAGACCTGGAGCAGCCGCGACGGCTCGGAGATCGACACCGCGGCGATCGTCACCTGCGGCGCCAACGGGCTGCTCGCCGCCATCCACGAGCGCATGCCGGCGATCCTCTCGCCCGAGGCCGTGGATCAGTGGCTCGACATGCGGGACGTCGATGCCGGACGGGCGAGCGCGCTGTGCCGGCCGGCGCCGGAGGCGTGGCTGTCGCTCGCCCCGGCGAGCCGGCAGGTCAACGACGTGCGCCACGACGCGGCGGACCTGCTGCGCCCGGACGAGGACGCGCCGGCGCCCCCGCCGCCGGAGCGACCGAGCGAGGCGCAGGGATCCCTGTTCTGAGGGGCCGATGGTCTCGAGGGGCGAGCCCGCTCCCGTGACCCCGTTCCGCCACCCGGCGGGTCGTTCGGGGCCGGGAGCACGGAGCCCCGACGCAGAGGGCGCGAGCGAGCAGGGCGGAACGCGGTCCGCTCGCCCCGGGGGCCCGGATCGGGATGTCCCGGCGCGGGTGGTATCCGCGCGCGAGGGCGTCTGGCTCGCCGTCGAAACGAGGCGGGCCGGAACGCCATCCCGCGCCCGGCCCGCTCCTGAATGCGGATCCGGCCCGGGATCGCCCCGGGCCGTCTCGTGTCGTCAGGCCATCGCCTGGTTGCGCAGCCGGTCGTACTCGGCCTGCGGCATCGGCACCGCTCGGGGCTGGCCGAGGTCCTTCATCGGGATGCGGTAGGTCTCCCGGGCGCTGAACGCCGCGACCGCCGAGATCGCCGTGATCGCCAGGGCGATCGAGCCGATGGTGAGCGGGATGTTGGCCGAGCCGGGGGGCGCCACGGTGGCGAACAGGGCCGGCAGCATCGCGGTGATGGCGGTGCCGACGTTCTGCGAGATCGCCATCGCGGAGACGCGGGTGCGGGTCGGGAACAGCTCGGGGTAGAAGCTCGGGAAGACCGCGTTGTAGCCCTGGTAGACGATGCCCCACATGAGCAGCGACATCACGATCGCCAGCGGCACGTTGGCGATGCTGATCGCGTAGAGGTAGCCGAAGGACAGGAGACCGGAGCCGAGCGCGCCGAGGATGATCGGCGGGCGGCGGCCGATCTTGTCCGACAGGTTGCCGACCATCGGGATCACCACCACCGCCAGGATGTTCCCGAGCACCGGGATCCAGAGGTAGACGTCCTTGTGGAAGCCGATGCCGTAGGCGGCCTGGACCGCGTAGGCGGCGCCGAAGATGGTGGTGACGACCGGGATCACGTTCATCAGCGCCATGCACACCACCCGCAGCATGTCGGGCCAGGAGGTGGTGAAGGCCTCGACGATCGGCGCGCGGGCGACCTCGCCCTGCTTCTCCTCGGCGGCGAAGGCCGGGGTCTCGTCGACCTCGCGGCGGATGATGTAGCCGACGATGATGACGATGAAGCTCAGGAGGAACGGGATGCGCCAGCCCCAGGAGTTGAACGCCTCGGTCGGCATGTAGGCGGCGAGCGGCAGGAACACCGCGGCGGCGAGGATCTGGCCGGCCTGCACGCCCTGCAGGGTGAAGCTGGCGAAGAAGCCGCGGCGGCCGAACGGCGCGTGCTCCATGGTCATCGAGCTCGCGCCCGAGATCTCGCCGGCGACGGCGAAGCCCTGGATCAGCCGCAGGATGACGAGCAGGATCGGGGCGAGGATGCCGACCTGGCTATAGGTGGGCAGGAGCCCGACCGCGATGGTCGAGAAGCCCATCAGGAACATGCAGAGGACGAGCACCTGCTTGCGGCCGTGGGTGTCGCCCCAATGGCCGAGCACGAAGGCGCCGATCGGCCGGCTGACGTAGCCGACGCCGTAGGTGGCGAGCGAGGCCACGATCGCCACGGTCGGGTTGTTGGACGGGAAGAACAGCTGCGGGAAGATCAGCGAGGCTGCCGTCGCGTAGATGAAGAAGTCGTAGTATTCCAGCGCCGAGCCGATCCAGGCGCTCGCGGCGGCCTTCTTCGACTGTTGCCGGTCGTGGGGATGTCCTGCCGTAGCGGCACTCATCGGGATTTCCTCCTGTGGTTGGTGTGGCCGTTGCCGCTTCCACGATCCGGGCGGCATTGGGTCAGCTTTGCTTATCTAAGAATGTACCGGGGGCAATCGCGTAAAGTAAATCTCAATCAAGCAGCATCGTGCGCAATTCCACATCCGCCCCCGCAGCGCAAGGGCAGGGCGCGCGGGCGGTCCCGCTTGCCCACCGGCATCAGCCGGCGGGCGGGGTCACCGCGCGGTCGAAGGCCCGTGCCATCGCCTCGGCGGGCGCCTCGCGGCCGGTGAACAGCGCGAAGGCGTCGAGGGCCTGGTGGATGGCGAGCTCGCGTCCGGTCATCGTGCGGGCGCCGATCCGCGCGGCGTCGACGAGGAACGGCGTCCAGAGCGGGGAATAGACCGCGTCGGCCACCCACATCCCGGGCCGCAGCAGCTCCGCCGGGACCGGGGTGCCACGATCCGGCAGCATCCCGACGGGAGTGCCGTTGACGACGCCCCGCGCCCCGTCGAGCGCCGCCGCGACGCTCCCGCAGACCCGCACGGCGGCGTGGCCGGCCAGCGCGGCCGCCACCGCCTCGGCCTTGGCCGGGTCGGCGTCGACGAGGCGGACCTCGATCCCCTCGAACTGCGCCAGGGCCACCGCGACTGCCTTGCCGACGCCGCCGGCGCCGACCAGCGCCACCGGACCCTCGGGCCGCGGCCCGAAGGCCTCGATGAGGGCGCGGGCGAAGCCCGTCGTGTCGGTGTTGTGGCCGGTGAGGCGGCCGTCGCGCACCACGATCGTGTTGACGGCGCCCACGGCGCGCGCGCCCGGCGACAGGTCGTCGAGGAGCGGCAGGACCCGTTCCTTGTACGGGAAGGTGACGTTGACGCCCGAGAATCCGATCGGCGCGAGGGCGGACAGCAGGGTGCGCAACTGCGCGCCGTCTGCCCCGGGCACGTCGATGAGCTGGTAATGGGCCCGCAGACCGACCGCCTCGGCGGCGGCCTCGTGCATCGCCGGCGAGGCGGAGTGGGCGATCGGCGATCCGATCAGGCCGAGCAGGATGGGTCTGGCGTGTCCGTGAGCCATGGTGTGCGGCCCCTCGATGTTGCGCCCGCCCGTGGCGAGCTCTCCCTGGGCTGCACGATATCTCCACCATGCCCGCATCCTGAGTACCAAGTTGCGTGCCGATCGTAACATCATGTTACGATCGGGCGCGGCTTTGCGGCAGGCGACCGGCCGTCGACCTGTCCCGGCCGCGCCATCTCCTCGCGCAGGAAGCGCACGAAGCTTCCCGCGAACATGCTGAGCGCGGTCCCGGCCTTCATGGCGATCCAGGTCTCGAAGACCGGCGCCTCGTCGATCGGCAGGACGCGGATGCCCGGGAAGGCGTCGTCCGCGATGGTGAACTGGTCGATCACCGCGATGCCGAGGCCCGCCCGCACCAGCGAGCACACCGTCGAGCCGAACCGGGCCCGGATGGTGATCCCGTAGGACAGGCCGCGCTCGCGGAAGATGTCGGACATGATCCGCCCGTAGGGGTCGTTCGGGTCGATGCCGATCAGGGGATGGCGCACGATCTCCTCGGCCGAGATCGAGGTCCGGGCGGCGAGCGGATGGTCGAGCGGCACGATGCAGAACAGGCCGCCGCGGGCGAGCGGCTCGAAGGTGAGCGCGGGGTGGTCGAGGCGATAGCTCATCGCCACCACCTCGCCCTTGCCGAGCAGCAGGTAGTCGATCGCCTCCTCGAGCTTGAGGATGTTGATGTCGATGACGAGGTGGGGATAGGCCGCCCGCACCCGCTCGATCGCGCGGGGCACCATCACGTGCGAGATCGACGGCACCGAGCCGATCAGCAGCTCCTGGCCCGCGCCTCCTTGGGTACGCTCGAGGACGAAGCGCAGGTCCTCGACCTTGTCGAAGACCGCGTTGATCTGCGCGAAGACGTGGCGTGCCTGCTCGGACGGGACCAGGCGCCCGGCCCGCCGGTCGAACAGCCGGATGCCGAGCGAGGTCTCGGTGTACTTCATCAGCCGGCTGATGCCCGGCGCCGAGACGTTGAGGAGCCGGGCCGCGCCGGCGATCGTGCCCGTCACCATCACGGCGCGGGCGACCTCGATCTGGCGCAGGGTCAACATCGGGCATCCTCGTCGCGGCCGGGCTCTGGTCCGCCGCACGGTACATGATCGAGGAGGGGGCGGGGCAGGCGGGCTTCCGGCTCGTCACCGGCCGCGGACGGGCACGCCGCCGGACGAGGCGCGATTCGACCGCAAGAAGCGGGATGCGGCGGGGGGCCGCCGCGCCGTAGGGCGCATCCGAGGAGGTGCCGCCATGACCCTGATTCCCATGACCCTGATTCCCATGACCCTGATTCCCATGACCCCGATTGCCACGACCCTCGTGCCCGTGACTCCCATCGCCGTGAATCACGGCTCCATGCTCCCGTTCCGCTGCGAGGCGATTCCCACGGAGACGGCCGACCGCTTCCGCCGCACCGGACGCGACGACCGGGGCAATGCCGTCCGGCGGATCGTCGCGACGCCGGACGGCGGGTTTCCCTGCCGGCACTGCCTGCGCCTGGCCCGGCCCGGCGAGACCGTCCTGCTCGGCTCCTACGACCTGCCGCGGCCGCTCGGGATCTACTGGACGCCGAGCCCGATCTTCCTGCACGCCGCCGATTGCCCGCGGGCCGAGGCGGTGAACGAGGTCGCCCCGATCGTGCGGGCGAACCCCCTCGTCTCCATCCGGGCCTACGACGCGGCCGACCTCTGCCTGTACGATCTCGGGCACGTCTGCTCCGGCGCCGAGGTCAACGCGCCCCTCGACCGGGCGCTGGCCGATCCCCGCACGGCCTTCGTCAACATCCACACCGCGCGGCCGGGCTGCCTGCTGACGCGGGTGGTCCGATGGATCGGCTGTTGAACCCCGGGAGATCCTCGTCTTTCCTCTGTGAGTTGATCAGCAATCCTTCATGTCCGGATGCGATCCCGGCGGCAACGAGAGGGGAGGGAGTAGCCCGATGTCGCCGAGCCTGCATGCCGTCGGGGAGACGCCCGATGCCGGCATCCCGCTGTCCGAGTTGCTTGGGGCGCTCAGCCACGCCCTCGACCTCACCGAGGGCCAGCCGCCGGGCCACTGCGTCCGCGCCACCTGGATCGGCATGCATGTCGGCCGGGAGATGGGGCTCGATCCCGACAGGCTGTGGGAGCTCTACTACACGGTGATGCTGAAGGACCTCGGCTGCTCCAGCAACGCCGCGCGGATCTGCGAGCTCTACCTCTCCGACGACATCGGCTTCAAGCGCGACTTCAAGTCGGTCAGCGACAGCCTGCCTCAGGTGCTGGGTTTCGTCTTCTCGCATACGGGGCTCAAGGCCGGCCTCGCCGAGCGCTTCCGGGCCGTCCTCAACATCCTGCAGAACGGCGGCGAGATCGTCGACGACCTGATCCAGACCCGCTGCCAGCGCGGGGCCGAGATCGCCGCGCGGCTGCGCTTCCCGCCCGCCGTCTGCGAGGCGATCCACGCCCTCGACGAGCATTGGAACGGCAAGGGCCGGCCCGACCGCCGCGCCGGGGCGGAGATCCCGCTCTACGCCCGGATCGCGCTCCTGGCGCAGGTGGTCGACGTGTTCCACACCAGCGCCGGCCCGGCGGCGGCGCTCGCCGAGGCGCGGGCCCGGGCCGGCTCCTGGTTCGATCCCGACGCGGTGGCGGCCCTGGAGCGGGCGGCGCGGGGAGCGGGCTTCTGGGACGTGCTCGCCTCCGACGCGGTGGCGGATGCGGTCGCCGCCCTCGAGCCGGCCCGGGCCGGCCTCGTCGTCGACGAGGACTACCTCGACGACATCGCCCGCGCCTTCGCGCAGGTGATCGACGCCAAGAGCCCCTTCACCTCCGGCCATTCCGAGCGGGTCGCGGTCTATGCCGACCTGATCGCGGCCGAGCTCGGATACGCGCCCGAGCGGCGACGCTGGCTGCGCCGGGCGGCGCTCCTGCACGACGTCGGCAAGCTCGGGGTGTCCAACGCCATCCTCGACAAGGCGGCCAAGCTCGACGACGCCGAGTGGCGCGACATGCGCAACCACGCCCTCCTGTCGGAGACGATCCTGGCCCGGGTCGCGGCCTTCCATGCCATCGCCCGGATCGGCGGCGCCCATCACGAGCGCCTCGACGGCAAGGGCTACCCCCGCGGCCTGACGGGGGACGCCATCGCGCCGGAAACCCGCATCGTCTCGGTGGCGGACGTGTTCGACGCGCTCACCGCGGACCGCCCCTACCGCGCCGCGATGCCGATCCCGAAGGCGCTGGGCATCATGCGCCAGGACGTCGGTACCGCCTTCGACCCGGCCTGCTTTTCGGCCCTGGAGCGGGTGATCGCCGGGCTCGACGGCGACCTGTCGCGGGCGGCCTGACCGCCGCCCGCGCTCGAGGAGCGTCACTCGACCGAGGCGGTCCCCTCGACGGTGTCCCAGCCCCGCAACGGCGTCACCGCGACCGCATCGCCGGTGCGGGTGATCGCCACCGCACGGGCCGGGGCGCCGGCTTCCTGCGGTGTCGAGACCGTGACGCTCTGGCCGGGGGCCAGCACCGCCTCGAACCGGGTGGCGGGGGTGGGCGCGCGGTAGGCCAGGGTCACCACCACCCGGTAGCCCGCGGGCTCGGGCAGGTAATAGGCCACCCCGGCGAGCGGGCCGAGATCGAGGCTCGCCGCGACGGTCGGCCGCAGGTCCTGCGCGGAGGCGGCGGAGGCGGCCGCCAGCGTGGCGGCGGCCAGGAGCGTCGTGCGCATCGTCGTGAACAGGGTCATGATCGCGTGGTCCGTGTCGTGACGGGGCTCGGTGCGGCCCCGCATCCATGGCCGTGATATGCGCTGCAGTGCAGCATGGATCAAACAGATCGCATCGATAATGACTATTGATCATATCGATCTATCGCGGATCGACCTCAACCTGCTGGTGGCCCTCGACGCGCTGCTCGCCGAGCGCAGCGTGACCCGGGCGGCGGCCCGGATCGGCATCGGCCAGTCGGCGATGAGCAGCGCGCTGGCGCGGCTGCGGGTCCTGTTCGGCGACGAGCTCCTCACCCGCGCGCCCGACGGGATGCGGCCGACCCCGCGGGCGCTCGCCCTTTCCGAGCCGCTGCGGGCGCTGCTGCGCCAGGTCCAGGGCCTGGTGCGCCGGGACGAGGCGTTCGATCCGCGCACGGTGGTGCGCACCTTCACGATCAGCCTGCCCGACAGCACCGAGGTGCTGCTCGCCACGCGGCTCCTCGCCCATCTGCGGCGGGAGGCGCCGGGGATCAGCCTGCTCCTGCGCGCCGTCGACCGGGCCCACATCCTGGAGGAGATCGACGCCGACCGGGTCGACCTCGCCGTCGACCTGTCGTTCCGCGGCCAGATGCACCACAAGCAGCGCCTGCTCTACCGCGACAGCTACGTCTGCCTGTTCAACGCCGCGCAGGTGGGGCTGACGCCGCCGATCTCGCTCGACGATTACCTGCGCTTCCCCCACGTGCTGACCAGCCTGCGCGGGACCGCCCACGGCGTGGTGGACGACGCGCTGGCCAGGCTCGGCCTCGCCCGCACCCTCGCGGCCACCTCGCCGCGCTTCGTCGCGGTGCCGTTCCTGGTGCGCGCCGCGCCGGTGCTCACCACCATGCATGCCCGCCTGGCGCACCTCTTCGCCGAGACCCTCGGGCTGACCGTGAGCCCGGCCCCGGTCGCCCTCGACGAGGTGGCGGTGGCGATGCTCTGGCACGCCTCCTACGACGACGATCCGGCCCATCGCTGGCTGCGCGACCTGCTGCGGCGCCTGGCCGACGAGCCTGCGGTCCTGTCCTGACCAGCCCGCACGCCCCCTGCCGGGACGGCGCCGATGCCGCTATGCTGGCGGGATTCGCCAGGGCCGGTCCGCGACGGACCGACCCGACCTGAACCGACCGTTGGACCTCTTCCCGTGCGCCTGACCCAGATCACCCACCACGACCTCGACGGCTACGGCGCCGCGACCCTCGTCGCGGCCCATGCCGAGCCGGCGCGCATCGTGCACGTGCCGCGCTACGGCGATGTCGGGCCCGTGGTCGACGACGAGCTGAAGCGCCTGGCGAAGACCAAGGCGGCCGAGATGGTGCTGATCACCGATCTCGGCATCGAGGAGCCGACGATCGCGTTCCTGCGCCGCTTCGCCGCCATGAACCGCAAGCGCGAGGGCGACGCGCCGCACCGGCTGGTGGTGCTCGACCACCACACCTCCTCGATCGACCAGATGCGCCGCCAGGGGCTGGAGCCGAAGGCCGACGCCGACAACCCGCGCCTGTCACGGTTCGACCTCGGCGATCCGGCGGTGACCGTGCTGATCGACGAGAATTCGAGCGCCACCCGGATGGTCGCGACCCATCACGCCCTGTTCGCCACGAAGGCGCCCGACCCGGCCCGGGCCGAGGACCTGGCCCTGCTCGTCGCCTCGGTCGACGCCCTCGACCTGTGGCGCAAGGAGGACCCGCACTTCCCCGGCGGCTTCGCCCTCGACGAGATCTTTTGGGACAACGTCGGCACCCTGGTGCCGGTCGGCCACCCGGCGCACGATCCCTTCGTGGCCCGCCTGCTCCTCGACGCCACGGCGACGCTGCGGGCCGGCGCCACCCCGGCCGAGCTGGAGCGGGCCGTGCCGGCGATCCGCGGCGCGATCGTCGACGACCTGATGCGCGAGGAGCCGAGCGACGATCCCCGCCTCACCACCCGCCAGCGGATGGCCCGGGCGCTCGCCCGCTCCGACGCGCTGTTCCACGCGCTGCCGGACGGCACGCTCCTGTCCTTCGCCCTCGATGCCGGCACCTTCCAGCGGGTCTCCGACCTGGTGATGGCGAGCGGGCGCGCCCAGCGCCTCGTCAACGTGCAGCGCACCGGCACCCTGTCGTTCCGCTCGATCAACGGCACCGCCCTCGACGGCGCCCGCCTGTTCCGCGGCGGCGGCCACCAGGACGCGGCCGGCGGCAAGCTGCCGAGCGGCACCGCCTTCTCGCTCGCCGACGCCGTCGCCCAGGTCGAGCCGGTGCTCACCCCGCCGAAATCGGCGGCTGCCGACAGCCCGTTCGCGGCCCTGAAGAACTGGAAGGGCTGAGGGAAGGCCCGGGGCCGTCCGGGTTCGGGCCCGGTCGGCTCCCGTCCGGAGGGGACGCATGTTCACGCACGTCATGATCGGCAGCAACGACCTCGCGCGGGCGCGGCTGTTCTACGACGCCACGTTCGCCGCCCTGGGCGGCGGGCCCGGCGCGACGGATGCCCGCGGCCGGCTGATCTATGCCCATGCGGCCGGCCGGCTGATGGTCACGACCCCGATCGACGGCAACCCGGCGACCGCGGCCAATGGCGGGACCATCGGCCTCGCCGCCGCGAGCCGCGACCAGGTTCTCGCGTGGCACCGGGCCGGCATCGCGCAGGGCGGGACCGCGATCGAGAGCCCGCCGAGCGAACGACCGAACGGGGCCTTCGTCGCCTATCTGCGCGACCCGGACGGCAACAAGCTCACCGCCCGCACGGCCGCGACGCGGTAGCGCCGCGGTCAGGCCGGCCGATACTCGGAATCGAGCGCCGGCGGGCCGTCGGTCGCGATCCGGCCGCGCTCCACCAGGTCTTCGAGATGGGCGAAGACCGAGAGGGCGGCGGCGGGCCGCAGCATCGGATCGAGGCCGGAATAGAGGGCGGCGACGAGGCCCGAGATGGTGCGCTCGCCGGCCGACACGCGCTCCAGGATGCCGGCCTCGCGGGCACGGCGATGGCCGAGGAGCCCGCGCACGAAGCGCTGGGGATCGCGCACCGGGCCGCCATGGCCGGGCCAGTACACCGTCTCGGACCGCCCGCGCAGCTTCTCCAGGGAGGCCATGTAGGGGCCCATGGCGCCGTCGGGCGGTGCCACGATGCTGGTCGACCACGCCATGACGTGGTCGCCGGAAAACAGCGCGTCCTCCTCCGCGAAGGCGAAGGCGAGGTGGTTCATGGTGTGGCCGGGGGTCGCGAGCGCCGTCAGGGTCCAGCCCGGCCCGGTCGCGCTCTCGCCCTCGGCGAGCTCCCGGTCGGGCCGGTGGTCGGCGTCGCCCGCGGCGTCGAGGCGGCCCTGCTCGAGACCGCGCACGGCGCGGGCCGGTCGGTGCGGCCCGCAGCCGACGATCGGCGCGCCGGTCGCCGCCTGGAGCGGGCGGGCGCCGGGTGAGTGGTCGCGGTGGGTGTGGGTGACGAGGATCGCCGCGATGGTCTCGCCGTCGAGCGCCGCCAGCAGGGCCGCCCGGTGCTCCGGGTGGTCCGGGCCGGGATCGATCACCGCGACGTGGCCGTGCCCGACCACGTACGTGCAGGTGCCGCTCTGGGTGAAGGGCCCGGCATTGGGGCAGACGAGACGCCGGACGAGCGGCGAGACCGCCTCGACCCGACCGCTCGCCGGGGCCTCGCGCTGGAAGGCGGGCGCCGCCTCGGTTGGCTCAGATTCGCTCACCGGACCGGCTCCTGACGCGGCGTGGACGGGGACGCGTCCGGGTTAGCCGGCGTGGCCCCGCCCTGTCGAGGCCCGGCCCGGTCTTCGCCGCGAGCCCGTCAGCTCACCATCCAGGCCCAGCAGAGCAATCCTGCGAAGAACAGGCCCGAGCTCAAAAACACGGCCGCGACTTCGCGGTACTGCAGCAAACGATTCTCGAGCGCGGGCGACATGGCGGGCGACAGCATGTTAGGGGGGAAGCCGGAGCAGCCGGAACCGGAACATTGTCCTCCCGCGGGCCTGTGAATCGCAAGCGCCGCGTGGGGGCGGAGCCGCGGAAGACCGGCCCTGTCTCCGGACCGCAACAGGCGGCCGGGCCGGCCTGCGCGCCTACCGGAACGGGGAGGGCGCCACGACCCGGACCGGCAGGAAGCCGGCATCGCTCACCACCTCGGCAAAGCCGACCGCGCGCGAGGCGTAGCGCAGGCGTCCGGCGTCGCCCTGACCTTGGCCCTTGGCGGCAGCCGCCAGGGTGCGGCGGAACTCGGCCCGGGCGCGCTCCTGGCGCGTCACGTCGAGGGTGCGGTCGAGGTCGCGTCGCGCCGTGGCCGAGAGGGCGCCGGCGCGGCGGAACTCGACGAAGCGCGCCTCCCCGGCGCGGTCGCGGCCGGCGAAGATCGTCGCGCCGACGGCCCGGGGGCCGGGCCCGGCCGCCACCGCGTCGCCGGGCCGGAGGGTGGCGTCGCGCAGGAGCAGCCGGGCGTAGCCGCCCTCGCCGGGCCGGCAGGCGCAGCTCTGCACCTGGCGCGTCCGGTAGATGTAGGCCGCCGCGAGGCTGCGGTATGGGCGGCCGTCGAGGCTGACCGCCCGGTCGAGCTCCTGGCCGGCGCGCAACGTGTAGAGGGCGGTCTGGGCGCCCGGGCAGGCGGCCTGGCAGGCCTCCTGATGCGCCGGCAGGGCGTCGCGCCCCTCGAGGTTGGCGAGCGGGAACATGTAGCCGTCGCAGGTGCGCACGCAGACGGTGCGGTCGTGGCTGCCGGCGACCCCGCCCGGCGTGTCGGTCCGTTCGACCGCGAGGCGCAGGCGGGGACGCTGCGGGGCCTGCGGCGAGGCCGATCTCGGCAGGGACGCCTGCGGGCGGTGCACCGGGGTGACCCAGCGCGGCGCATCGACGGCTACGGTCGCCGGGCGGCTGGTCCAGCGGATCCGCCGCTCGCGCAACGCCGCCTGGGGCCGGGGCGCGCGCGCCGGCAGGCCGAGGCTGCGCGGCACCTCGCCGAGGAGAAAGTCGAGCACGCCGGCATCGTCCGCGGCCTGCACCAGGGTGGTGCCGGCCCCCACGCCGCCGAGGCCGAGCAGCAGGCCGAGGGCGAGGCTCCGCACGAGGGCGCGCGAGCGGCCGCCGCCGGGCTTCATCAGGTTGGGGACGGTCACGGGGGAGCCTCACCGAAGGTTAAGGCCAATTAACCCCTCGCCCCGGACCCCCGCAACTGCGGAGAACCGCTGAGATAACAGCTTCATGACTCGCGGGCGCGGGCGTCTCGACTCCGCCCGGCGCCCGCCCGGGGCTGCGCCCGTTCAGGCGCCCTCGCCCATGGCCGACTGCATCATGCGGTCGCCGGTGAGGTCGTCGTCGCCGTAGCCGAGGAGTTCGGCGAGGCGGTTGCGGGCGCGGTTCACGCGGCTCTTGATCGTGCCGATCGCGACGCCGCAGATGCCCGCCACCTCCTCGTAGGACAGCCCCTCGGCACCCACCAGGATCAGCGCCTCGCGCTGGTCGGGCGGCAGCTTGGCGAGACCGGCGCGCAGGTCCTGCACGTCGAGGCGGTGGCCCTGGTCGGGGGCGGTGAACAGGCGCGCGGCGTAGGAACCGTCCTCGTCCTGGACCTCGCGCATCCGCTTGCGCTGCTCGGAGTAGAAGGCGTTGCGCAGGATGGTGAACAGCCAGGCGTTCAGGTTGGTGCCGGGCTGGAAGCGGTGCTGGTTCTGCCAGGCGCGCAGGATCGTGTCCTGGACGAGGTCGTCGGCCCGGGCGGCGTTGTTGGTGAGCGAGAGCGCGAAGGCGCGCAGCGACGACAGAGCCGCCAGCATCCCCTCGCGGAAGGCCGGCTCGACCGCCCGGCCCTGCTCGGCGAGCGCCGCCTCGAGCCGCTCGATCAGGGCGAGGAAGACCTCCGGGGTCGCCGCGGTCTCGAGCGGCGCGTAGGCCGCGCGCAACTGGTGGCCGAGATGGCGCTGCACGGTCGGCGGCAGGCCGGGCTTCGACTCGGGCGTGGCCAGGATGGGATTGTCGGTGGACGCCATGCGACTCTCACGTTCTGAAGCGGGGAGGTGGGGCGGCGCGGGTCCGGGCCGCGCGCCATACCCCGCCGGAGCTTCCTTCAAGCGGGAAGGTGGGGCGCGGCGGCGCGCTGTCGACCGGTGCGCAACGCCGCGGGGCGGGTCAGCGGAGCGGCGGGCGATGCCGTGTCCGGTCGCGCGCTCCGTCGCGCGGCGCATGCCTGGTCCGCCCTTCGCTCCACCGCATCGCCAATGCTCCAGCTCGCCGCGCGAGGGCGCGGCCGCGCCCGGGCCGGCGGCCCGGGTCGCCGGGGGCAACGGTCTCGTACGGCCCAGGTTCCCACCTCCGTGGTCGCACGCGGGCGGGAGCGTCACGGCCGCCTGCGTCCCGCGGGCCCTACCAGGTCCGTGCGCCGGGCTGGCTGCGGTATTCGGCGGCGCGGATGCGCGTCATGATGCGGTCGAGATCGGCCAGCAGGGTCGTCTCCTCGGCCTGCGCGGCCGCGACGGCGTCCGGATCGGCGAGGTAGAGGCGCTCCTGCTCGGCGCGGGCGAGCCGCTGCTCCAGCGCGGCGCGCTCGGCATGGAGGTCGAGCAGCGCCCGCCGCCCCGGCTCGTCGGGGTGCCCGGGCGCCTCGCCGTCCCGGGCCGCATCGGTCTTCGTGTCGAGGTCCTGCACGGGATCGCGTCCTGCTGTGGATGAGGGGCGAGGGGTGATGGGCAGCGATGATGGGCAGCCCTGCCGGATCATCGCCCTTTCCAACGCGCGAGGCGGCCGAAACGTCGCATCCGGGCGGGCGCTGTCATCCAACTGTCACCGGATCGTCATAGGGCCGGCGTGAGGCCTAGAGTATCCGTCGCGCCGCGACGACATACGGCCTGGCAAGCATCAGGACGGGGTCCAGCGCAGCCCGGGGAGGCCGGTCGCGTCCTCACCGGCCGTCGACGGCAGGATGTCGGGACGACGAATCGTCCCCGCATCGGGCCGGCCCGATCCGAACACGGAGAGAACCCAGTGAAGCCTTTCTCCTACGCGCTCGTCATCGGGCTCGCGACTGCCCAGATCGCGACCTCGGCGCTCGCCCTCGACATCACCGGCGCCGGCGCCACCTTCCCGTTCCCGATCTATTCCAAGTGGGCCGAGGCCTACCGCAAGGAGACCGGCAACGGCCTCAACTACCAGTCGATCGGCTCGGGCGGCGGCATCAAGCAGATCCAGGCCAAGACCGTCGATTTCGGCGCCACCGATGCGCCGCTGAAGGGCGAGACCCTGACCAAGGACGGCCTGGTCCAGTTCCCGACCGTCATGGGCGGCGTCGTCCCGGTGGTGAACATCGCCGGCATCAAGCCGGGCGAGGTCAAGCTGACCGGCGAGGTCCTGGCCGAGATCTACCAGGGCAAGATCAAGAAGTGGTCCGACCCGAAGATCGCCAAGCTCAATGACGGCGTGAAGCTGCCCGACGCCCCGATCACCCCGGTCTACCGGTCGGACGCGTCCGGCACCACCAACATCTTCACCACCTACCTGTCGGACGTGTCGGCGGCCTGGAAGTCCGAACTCGGCGTCTCGACCACGGTCAGCTGGCCGGCCGGCCAGGGCGGCAAGGGCAACGAGGGCGTCACGGCCGTCGTCAAGCAGGTCCCGAACGCCATCGGCTACGTCGAGTACGCCTACGCCAAGCAGAACAACCTGCCGGTCGCGCTGATCCAGAACAAGGACGGCCAGTACCCGATGCCGGGCGACGAGGCGTTCCAGGCTGCTGCCGCCAACGCGGACTGGAAGGCCGCCCCGGGCTTCGGCATCTCGCTGACCAACCAGCCCGGCGCCAAGGCCTGGCCGATCACCGCCGCGACCTTCATCCTGGTCCACAAGAACCCGGCCGACGCGGCCCGCACCGCCGAGGTGCTGAAGTTCTTCCGCTGGGCCTACAAGAGCGGCGACAAGATGGCCTCCGACCTCGACTACGTGCCGCTGCCCGACAAGGTCGTCGGCCTGGTCGAGGACGAGTGGAAGTCGGTCGCCAAGGACGGCAAGCCGGTCCTCGGCCAGTAAGCCGCGCCGCGGCCGACAGATCCCGGGAGGGCGGTCCCCGCCCTCCCGTCCGCCGGCGCGGGGCGCCGGCCGGACGCTCCGATCCCCGCGCGATGCCGGGCAGGCATGCGCGGGGATCAAGCACAGCCGAGATTCCGCCGCCCGCCGGGCCCTGGCGGATCGCGTCCGACTCGCCTCGATCCGCCGAGCGCGCTAGAGGCCGCTCACTCCAAGGGAAACCCGGATGGTCGCGTTGTCTGAGAACGTCGCAGTGGCAGCGAGGCGCGAAGTCGCCCGCCGCGCCCCCAGCCCGGTGGGCGATCGCATCTTCCGCGCCGCCGCGTTCGCGTCGGCGCTGCTCGTGCTGCTGGTGCTCGCCGGCATCCTGGCCTCGATCGCCTATGGCGGCTGGCCGGCCTTCCAGGCCTTCGGCCCCGGCTTCCTGGTCTCGAGCGCCTGGAACGTCGGGCGCGAGGAGTACGGCGCGCTCGTCGCCATCATCGGCACCCTGGTCTCGGCGCTGCTCGCCCTCGTCATCGGCGTGCCGATCTCGCTCGGCATCGCGATCTACCTGACCCAGCTCTGCCCCGGCTGGGCCCGCCGCCCGGTCGCGATGACGATCGAGCTCCTCGCCGCCGTGCCGAGCATCATCTACGGCATGTGGGGCCTGTTCATCTTCGCACCGCTCTTCGCGCGCTTCGTGCAGATCCCGGTCTCGAACGTCGTCGAGGGGATGCCGATCGTCGGCACCCTGTTCTACGCCCAGGTGCCGTCGGGCGTCGGCGTGCTCACCGCCGGCATCATCCTGGCGATCATGATCGTGCCCTTCGTGGCCTCGATCACCCGCGACATGCTCGACCAGATCCCGACGGTGCTGCGCGAGAGCGCCTACGGCATCGGCTGCACCACCTGGGAGGTCGTGCGCCACGTCCTGATCCCGCAGGCCTCGGTCTCGATCATCGGCGCGGTGATGCTGGGCCTCGGCCGCGCGCTCGGCGAG
The DNA here is from genome assembly GCF_036448855.1 of Methylobacterium ajmalii. Lineage (NCBI taxonomy): Bacteria > Pseudomonadati > Pseudomonadota > Alphaproteobacteria > Hyphomicrobiales > Methylobacteriaceae > Methylobacterium > Methylobacterium ajmalii. Next base: position 173,894 of record NZ_JAZFXT010000068.1, on the reverse strand, counting down.
ACGATGGCGGTCACCTTCGTGATCGGCAACGCCAACCGGCTCTCGGCCTCGATCTTCGATCCGGGCTCGACCATCGCCTCGCGCATCGCCAACGAGTTCAACGAGGCCGACGGCCTCCAGCTCAACTCGCTGATGGCGCTCGGCTGCATCCTGTTCGTCGTCACCTTCATCGTGCTCATCATCGCCCGGCTGCTGGTGCGCCGCGCGAAGGTGGCCTGATCCCGCTCCCGCACGGACGTTTCCCGATGAGCGCCTCCCCCGCCGCGGTCTCAGGGTCCGCCCCCGCCGCTCCCGCCCGCCCCGCCCCGCCCGAATGGGGCCGGGTCCGCGCCGGCCGGCGCACCGCCGACAAGGTCCTGATCGTCGGCTGCACCCTCGCCACCGCCCTCGGCGCGATCGTGCTCGGCTCGATCCTGCTGATGCTGATCATCCAGGGCGTGCAGGGCTTCTCCCCGGCCCTGTTCACGCACGTCACGCCGGGCCCCGGCTCCGAGGGCGGCGGCATCGCCAACGCGATCCTCGGCAGCCTGGTGATGACGGCGCTCGGCATCGTCGTGGCGACGCCGGTCGGCGTGCTCGCCGGCACCTACCTCGCCGAGTACGGCCGGACCTCGCACCTCGCCAACCTGATCCGCTTCCTCAACGACATCCTGCTCTCGGCGCCCTCGATCCTGATCGGCCTGTTCGTCTACACCCTGATGGTGCGGCCGATGGGCGGCTACTCGGGCTGGGCCGGCGCGGTCGCCCTCGCGATCATCGCCACCCCGGTGATCGTGCGCACCACCGAGGACATGCTGCGCCTGGTGCCCGGCACCCTGCGCGAGGCCGGCGCCGCCCTCGGCGCGCCGCTCTCGATCGTCATCCGCAGCGTCACCTGGCGGGCGGCGCAGTCGGGCATCGTCACCGGCGTGCTGCTGGCGCTCGCCCGCATCGCCGGCGAGACCGCGCCGCTGCTCTTCACCGCGCTCAACAACAATTCCTGGTTCAGCCCGAACCTGATGGGCGGCGTCGCCAACCTCCCGGTCATGATCTACCAGTTCGCGCTCTCGCCCTACGAGAACTGGCGCCAGCTGGCCTGGGCCGGCGCGCTCCTCATCACCGTCACCATCCTGGGCCTGTCGATCGTGGCCCGCCTCGTCCTGAGCGGCCCGAAGGGGCGCTGATCCGCATCTCCGGCAGCACGCGGGTCGCTCCGCGACCGGGTGCTGCTCTCCTTATCCGACTTTGCCGCATTTCCTTCGACGGCTTTCGTCGAAAAATGCTCCTGCCCGGAGACACACCGATGAGCGCCACCGCCACCGCCGTGCCGGTCGTGGGCCAGAGCACGGCCGACGAATCCGCCGCGATCCGCCTCGCCGTGAAGGACCTCAACTTCTACTACGGCGACTTCAAGGGGTTGAAGAACATCAACCTCAACTTCCTCGACCGCCAGGTCACGGCGCTGATCGGGCCGTCGGGCTGCGGCAAGTCGACGTTGCTGCGCACCTTCAACCGCATCTACAGCCTCTACCCCGAGCAGCGCGCCGAGGGGCAGATCCTGCTCGACGGCCGCAACATCCTCGACCCCTCGATCGACCTCAACGAGCTGCGCGCCCGGGTCGGCATGGTCTTCCAGAAGCCGACCCCGTTCCCGATGTCGATCTACGACAACATCGCGTTCGGCATCCGGCTCTACGAGCGCCTCGGCAAGGCCGATCTCGACGTCCGCGTCGAGGAGGCCCTGCGCAAGGGCGCCCTGTGGGACGAGGTGAAGGACAAGCTCAAGCAGTCCGGCATGGGCCTGTCCGGCGGCCAGCAGCAGCGCCTGTGCATCGCCCGCACGGTGGCGCAGCGCCCGGAGGTGATCCTGTTCGACGAGCCGACCTCGGCCCTCGACCCGATCTCGACCGGCCGCATCGAGGAGCTGATCGAGCAGCTGCGGGGCGAGTTCACCATCGCCATCGTCACCCACAACATGCAGCAGGCGGCGCGCATCTCGCAGTTCACCGCCTTCATGTATCTCGGCGAGCTGATCGAGTTCGGGCCGACCAACCGGCTGTTCATGAACCCTTCGAAGCGCCAGACCCAGGACTACATCACCGGCCGGTTCGGCTGAGGCGTCCCGCCCTCGTCCCACCGGTCCGGCCCCCTGCCGGGCCGGCTCGATCCCACGCTCCACTTCATCGCGGGGAGTCTCACTCCATGTCGAACCACATCGTCACCTCCTACGATCAGGAGCTGCAGAACCTGCGGCGCAGCATCGCCGAGATGGGCGGCATCGCCGAGAAGCTGGTGGCCGATTCCGGCCTCGCGCTCCTGCGCCGCGACACCGCGCTCGCCCAGTCGGTGATCGCCGCCGACCAGCGCCTCGACGGGCTGCAGCGCGAGATCGAGGAGAAGGCGATCCTGCTGATCGCCAAGCGCCAGCCGATGGCGATCGACCTGCGCGAGACGATCTCGGCGATCCGCGTCTCGGGCGACCTCGAGCGCATCGGCGACCTGGCCAAGAACGTCGCCAAGCGCGTCGTCGCCATCGCCGACCAGGTCCAGCTGCAGAAGATCGTCGTCGGCGTGGAGCACATGAACGAGCTGGTCCAGGGCCAGCTCAAGGACGTGCTCGACGCCTACGCCACCCAGGACACCGTGGCGGCCCTCGACGTCTGGGCCCGCGACGGCGGCATCGACGCGCTCTACACCTCGCTGTTTCGCGAACTCCTGACCTACATGATGGAGGATCCGCGCAACATCACGTTCTGCACGCACCTCCTGTTCTGCGCCAAGAACGTCGAGCGCATCGGCGACCACACCACCAACATCGCCGAGACCATCCACTACCTCGCCACCGGCGAGACGCTGACGACCGACCGGCCGAAGAACGACGGGTCGAGCTTCGCCACCGTGGATCCCCAGTCCTCGTCCAAGGCCTGACCGGATGGCCTGCCCGGCCGCGAGGCCGGGCCGGCCGTCCCGGCGGCGACGACCCTGAAGTGCCCCGATGAGTACCCGCATCCTGATCGTCGAGGACGAGGAGGCCCTGACCCTCCTCCTGCGCTACAACCTCGAGGCCGAGGGCTTCGAGGTCGACGCCGTCGCCCGCGGCGACGAGGCGGATATCCGCCTGCGCGAGCAGGTCCCCGACCTCGTCCTCCTCGACTGGATGATGCCGGGTCTCTCCGGCATCGAGTTGTGCCGGCGCATCCGCGCCCGCCGCGAGACCGAGCGGCTGCCGGTGATCATGCTGACCGCGCGCGGCGAGGAGGGCGACCGGGTGCGGGGGCTCGCCACCGGCGCCGACGACTACATCGTCAAGCCGTTCTCGGTGCCCGAGCTCCTGGCCCGGGTGCGCGCGCTCCTGCGGCGCTCGAAGCCCGCCCACGTCGCCGACCTGCTCGTCGCCGGCGACATCGAGCTCGACCGGGTCAGCCACCGCGTGCGCCGCGACGGCCGCGAGCTGCATCTCGGCCCGACCGAGTTCAAGCTGCTCGAGTTCCTGATGCAGAGCCCCGGCCGGGTCTTCTCCCGCGAGCAGCTCCTCGACGGCGTCTGGGGCCACGACGTCTACATCGACGAGCGCACGGTCGACGTGCATATCGGCCGCCTGCGCAAGGCGATCAACCGCGGCCGCGACTCGGACCCGATCCGCACCGTGCGCGGCTCCGGCTACTCCTTCGACGAGATGTTCGCGCCCGAGCCGTGACGCCGGACGGCCGTCGGCCGGTCCGGGTCAGAACTCCATCCCGAACTTGACCCGCAGGCTGTGCCGTTCGAACTGGTTCAGCCCGAGGGACCGGCCGGCCAGGGCCGGGTCGGTGTCGCGGCCCCAGACCTGCCCGGCATAGGCCACGGTCAGCCAGACCTTCTCGGTGAACCGGTGATGCAGCGCGGGCCCCAGGGTGAGCGCCTCGCTCTCCAGCCGGTTCAGGAAGGCCCCTTCGTAGCCGCGCAGGTAGCGGACTTCCGGGCCGAGATAGGTGTTGTCTCCGACGCGCCCCACGAGAGCGTTCGACCACAGGAAGGTCGAGGAGCGATAGCCCGGGCCGCCCCGCTCGCGCCCGGCCGCCGGCTCGACGCTGAGGTTGCTGCCGTACCAGAGCTTGTCCGGCACCACCTGGACGTCGAGCTGGAGCAGGCTCTCGACGTCGAAGATGTCGGCGCCGCGGCCTTCGACCGGGAGGACGCGCGTGAAGCGAGGGCGCACCTCCAGGGCGAGACCGAAGGGCTGCTCCTTCGAGCCCTTCAGGAACTGGTACTTCACCTCGAGCGAAACGCCGTCGAAGGCGCCGTAGGACTTGTCGTCCAGATCGAGGATGTTGCGCTGGCGCCGCAGCGTGCCGAAGGCGCTGAGTTCGAGGCTTAGCCTGTCGATGGGGTTGAACTGGTAGGCAAGCCGCGTGTCGAGCACGCGGTAGGCCGACCGGCCGGGGCCGTCCCGGCGCTTGCCGATGCGCGAGACGGTGTCGACCACCGCTTCCCGCTCGCCCTTCTCGCCGGCATCGGCGCCTTCCGTGAAGCCGAACAGGTGCTCGGTATCGACGTCCTTCCCGTCGTCCGTCTTGCTGGACGAGTCCGATTCGCGGCTCCGGCCCTTGCCGCTCTCGCGCGCCCCACCTTGATCGGCTGCGGGCTCGCTCTTCGTCCCTGGCCCGCCGCCCGGCGCCGCCAGCACGGGGGCCGGAGCGGACAGGAGGAGGAGCAGGACGCCTGCCGCGGCCGACAGAGGCCCGACCGGCTCGGTGGTTCGGGTCATGATCGCGCGAGGGCCTCTGACGTGCCGTGCTCCAGCATGTCCGGTTAAAACGAAGCCGGAGGCGTTGGCTGCAGCAAAATGGCAACGCTTGTAAGACCTCCGCACGGGTCGGGATTAAGGACCGACATCGGCGCGTCGGGCGACGACCGACCGGACGCTGCGCATGCCCGATGCCACCGGGCCGCTCCCGGCGGCTCCGCGCGCGGTCGACAGGATTCGAGGTTTGCCGCGGAGCGAGCGCCGCGACGGGCCGGATCGGCGTGGATCGTCCCGGTCACGCCGATCCGGCCGCACCCCGGGCAATCCCGACGCCCGACACCAGGTCCTAGGCTCCAGCTTTCGTGGCGCGCGGAATTGAGCATTGCCGAACGACTTGCGCGTTCGTAAGGTAATCAAGTCTATAGGGGAGCAGTCCCGTGGAAAAAATCAGAAACATACTGATGATGTCGGCGCTCGTCTCGATCTCCGGTCTCGCGGCGGCGCCGGCCTCGGCATAGTCGCGGGCCGATCGCGAGAGATGCGCGGAGTCGGTCGGAATCCAGACCCACCACAACGGGCGGAACGTCTGGATCAGGAACAGGGTGCCGAGCAAGACTTACTACGCGTTCCTCCGCTGCACCGACGCTCTCGCCATGAAGCGCGCGGACGCCACGCCGGGTCGTCGCTGACCGGCGGCTGGCACCGGGGGCCACCTCGCGCCCCCATGTCTCCTGCGCCCATGTCTCGCACGCCGAGCGGCCGTCGCCGGACGGTTCCGTCCGGCGGGGCCTGCCTTCAGATGTGCAGCGCCTCGCCGAGCGCCCTGAGGTTCGCCTCGTGGAAGGCCTCGCCGAGGGTCGGGTGGGCGTGGATCGTGCCGGCGACGTCCTCCAGCCGGGCGCCCATCTCGAGCGCCAGGCCGAACCCCGCCGCCAGCTCCGAGACCCCGGCCCCCACCGCCTGGATACCGAGGATGAGGTGGTTGTCCGCCCGCGCGGTCACCCGCACGAAGCCGTCCTCGGCGCCCAGGGTCATGGCGCGGCCGTTGGCGGCGAAGGGGAAGAGGCCGGTGCGGATCTCGTGGCCGGCGGCGCGGGCCTCGTCCGGCGACAGGCCGGCCGAGACCACCTCCGGGTCGGTGAAGCAGACCGCCGGGATCGCCACCTTGTGGAAGGCACGGCGGCGCCCGGCCACGAGGTCGGCCACCATCTCGCCCTGCGCCATGGCGCGGTGGGCCAGCATCGGCTCGCCGGTGACGTCGCCGACCGCCCAGACGTTGCGCATCGAGGTGGCGCAGCGCTCGTCGATGCGGATGAACGGCCCGCTCATGTCGAGGTCGAGCCGCTCTAACCCGAGGTCGTGCGTCCGCGCCTTGCGGCCGACCGCGACCAGGATCACCTCGGCGGGGATCTTTCGGGGTTCACCGCCGACCTCGACGTCGAGCGCGTCGCCCGAGAGCCCGGTCGCCTTGGCGCCGAGCAGCACCTCGATCCCGAGCGCGCCGAGGCGTCGCGCTACCGGCCGGGTCAGCTCGGCATCGTAGGCCGGCAGGATCCGCTCGGCCATCTCGACCACCGTGACCTTGGCGCCGAGCTTGGCGAAGGCGGTACCGAGCTCGAGCCCGATATAGCCCGCCCCCACCACCGCCAGGGTGGCGGGGACCTTCGGCAGCGACAGCGCCTCGGTCGAGGAGATCACCCGCCCGCCGAAGGGCAGGTGGGGGAGCGCCGCCGGAACCGAGCCGGTGGCCAGGATCACGTGCTCGGCCCGTACCCGCTCGGGTCCGGTATCGGTCTCGACGAGGCAGGTCTTGCCGTCGACCATCTGCCCGCGCCCGCGCAGGATCTTGACCCCGCCGCGCTTCAGGAGCGACGCGACCCCGGTGTTGAGCCGCCCGACGATGCCGTCCTTCCAGGCCACCGTGCGGGAAAAATCGAGGCTCGGGGGGCCGGCCGAGAGACCGAAGGGCGAGGCGTCGCCGGCCTGCAGCACGGCGGCGTGATAGGCCTCGGCGGCGTGGATCATCGCCTTCGAGGGGATGCAGCCGACGTTGAGGCAGGTGCCGCCCAGCCGGTTCTCCTCGACCAGCACGGTGTCGATGCCGTGCTGGCCGGCGCGGATCGCCGCGACGTAGCCGCCCGGGCCGCCGCCGAGCACCAGGAGCTTGGTGGTGATCTCGCCCACGGGTCAGGCCTCCATGAACAACGTCGCGGGCGTCTCGAGCAGGCCTTTCAGCGCCTGCACGAACAGGGCGGCGTCGTAGCCGTCGACCACCCGGTGGTCGAAGGACGCCGAGAGGTTCATCGTCAGGCGCGGCACGAAGGCGCCGTCGCGCCAGACCGGGCGCATCACCTGCTTGTTGACGCCGATGATCGCCACTTCCGGCCGGTTGATCACCGGGGTCGTCACGATGCCGCCGAGCGCGCCCAGCGACGTGATCGTGATGGTCGAGCCCGAGAGTTCGTCGCGGGCGGCCAGGCCGTTGCGGGCGGCGTCCGCCAGGCGGCGCACCTCGGCCGCAGCGTTCCACACGTCGCGGGTCTCGGCGTGGCGGAGCACCGGCACCATCAGTCCGGACGGGGTCTGGGTGGCGATGCCGACATGGATGCCGGCATGGCGGTGGATCACCTCCGCCTCGTCGTCGTAATGCGCGTTCATCTGCGGGAAGTCCGGCAGGGCGCGCACCAGGGCCTGGACCAGGAACGGGATCAGGGTCAGCTTCGGCCGGCTTCCGCCGTAGCGCTGGTTGAGGGCGGCGCGCAGCTCCTCGACCGCCGTCACGTCGACCTCCTCGACGTAGGAGAAGTGGGCGACGCGGCGCTTGGCATCGGCCATGCGCTGGGCGATGCGCCGACGCAGGCCGATGACCTTGATCTCCTCCACGCCGGTGCGGGCGACGCGGCCGGCAGGCGCGGGCGCGGCCTCCTCGGGCGGCGCGTCGAGGTAGGCGTCGAGATCGTCGTGGCCGATCCGGCCGGCCGGGCCGGTGCCACGGACCTGGCGCAGGTCGATGCCGGCCTCCAGCGCCCGCCGGCGCACGGCCGGCGAGGCAACGGGCTTCTCGCCCGCCGGGCGTGGCGGGCCGGAGGAGGGAGCAGTCGCCGCGGGGCGCGGGGCAGGGGCCGACGGCTTTGCCGGAGCGGGCTTTGTCGGCTCGGCGGGCTTGGGTGCCGCGGCGGGCTTGGGTGCCGCGGCGGATTGCGGGGCGGGCGCGGGCTGCGCCGGCTCCAGACCGTCCGCGGCCGGGACCAGGGCGGAGGCGGGCTGGCCTGCGGCCGCGTCCTGCGCCTTCGCGACCTCGGGCGCCACCGCGACGCCGGAGTCCGGGGCTGAGGCGGGCGCGGCATCCCCGCCCTCGATCTCCAGCCGCACCAGTTCGGCGCCGACCGCCAGCATCTGGCCGGCCTCGGCGCCGAGCGCCGCCACGGTGCCGCTCACCGGCGAGGGGATCTCGACGGTGGCCTTGTCGGTCATCACGTCGGCGAGAGGCTGGTCCTCGCGGACCACGTCGCCGACCTTGACGTGCCAGGCCGAGACCTCGGCCTCGGCCACGCCCTCGCCGATGTCGGGGAGCTTGACGATGCGAAAGCCCATGGCTCAGCCCTCCAGCGCGGCGCGAAGGGCCCGGCCGACGCGCTCGGGACCCGGGAAGTAGGCCCATTCCTGGGCGTGCGGGTAGGGCGTGTCCCAGCCCGCCACCCGGACGATCGGCGCCTCCAGGTGGTAGAAGCAGGATTCCTGCACGAGCGCCGCCAGCTCGGCGCCGAAGCCCGAGGTCAGGGTCGCCTCGTGGGCGATGACGCAGCGCCCGGTCTTGCGCACCGAGGCCTCGATCGTCTCCATGTCGAGGGGGAGCAGCGTGCGCAGGTCGATGACCTCGGCGTCGATTCCCGTCTCGGCCGCGGCGGCTTCCGCGACGTGCACGATGGTGCCGTAGGCCAGAACCGTGACGGCCGCGCCCTCGCGCCGGATCGCCGCCTTGCCCAGCGGCACGGTGTAGTGCCCGTCCGGCACCTCGCCGAGGTCGTGGCGGGCCCACGGGGTCACCGGCCGGTCGTGGTGGCCGTCGAAGGGGCCGTTATAGAGGCGCTTGGGCTCCAGGAAGATCACCGGGTCGGGATCCTCGATCGCGGCGATCAGGAGGCCCTTGGCGTCGTAGGGGTTCGACGGCACCACGGTCTTGAGGCCGGCGACATGGGTGAACAGGGCCTCGGGGCTCTGGCTGTGGGTCTGGCCGCCGAAGATGCCCCCGCCGGTGGGCATCCGCACCACCATCGGGGCGGTGAACTGGCCGCCCGAGCGGTAGCGCAGGCGCGCGGCCTCGGACACGATCTGGTCGTAGGCCGGGTACATGTAGTCGGCGAACTGGATCTCGATGCAGGGCTTCAAGCCATAGGCCGCCATGCCGACGGCGGCGCCGACGATGCCGAGCTCGCTGATCGGCGCGTCGAAGCAGCGGCTCTTGCCGAAGCGGGCCTGCAAGCCTTGGGTGCAGCGGAAGACGCCGCCGAAATAGCCGACGTCCTCCCCGAACACGACCACGTCGTCGTCGCGCTCCATCGATACGGCCATCGCGTCGCGGATGGCCTCGATCATCGTGCGGCGCGGCATGTCAGTACCCCGCCTGCTGGCGCTGGCGGCGCAGGTGGGGGGGCATCTCGGAAAACACTCCTTCGAACATGTCGCGCGGGGAGGGCTTGCCGCCGGCATGCAGCGTGCCGTGGGTCTCGGCCTCGCGCTGGGCAGCCACGACCTCGTCGAGGATCTCGGCCTCGCCCTGGCGGTGGCGCTCCTCCGACCAGGCCCCGCGGGCGATGAGGTGATCCTTCAGGCGCTTGACCGGATCGCCGAGGGGCCAGGCGTCGAACTCGGTCTTCGGCCGGTAGGCGGAGGGGTCGTCGGAGGTCGAATGCGCGCCGGCCCGGTAGGTGACGTACTCGACGATGGTCGGCCCGAGGTTGCGCCGCGCCCGCTCGGTCGCCCATTTCGCCACCGCGTGGACGGCGAGGTAGTCGTTGCCGTCCACGCGCAGGGACGGGATCCCGAAGCCGTGGCCGCGCGCCGCGAAGGTCGAGGAGCCGCCCCGCGCAAAGCCCTGGAAGGTCGAGATCGCCCACTGGTTGTTGACGACGTTGAGCACCACCGGCGCCCGGTAGGTCGAGGCGAAGACCAGAGCCGCGTGGAAATCCGATTCCGCGGTCGAGCCGTCGCCGATCCAGGCGGCGGCGATCCTGGTGTCGTTCTTGATCGCCGAGGCCATCGCCCAGCCGACCGCCTGGACGTATTGCGTCGCGAGGTTGCCGGAGATCGAGAAGAATCCGTGCTCCTTCGACGAATACATCACCGGAAGCTGCCGGCCGTGCAGCGGATCGTTCTCGTTCGAGTAGATCTGGCACATCATGTCGACGAGCGGGTAGCCGCCGGCGATCAGCAGCCCCGCCTGCCGGTAGGTCGGGAAGTTCATGTCCCCGGGTTCGAGCGCGCGGCGGAAGGCGGTGCTCACCGCCTCCTCGCCGAGATGCTGCATGTAGAACGAGGTCTTGCCCTGGCGCTGCGCCATCAGCATGCGGGCATCGAAGGCGCGCAGCTTCATCATGTCGCGAAGGCCGGCGAGCAGTTCCTCGTCGGTGAGCGAGCCGGCCCAGGGACCGACCGCCTTGCCCTCGGAATCGAGCACCCGGATCAGCGTGTAGGCGAGGTCTCGGATGTCGGCCGCCGCCACGTCCACCTCGGGCCGGCGCACCGCACCAGCCTCCGGGATGTCGAGATCGGAGAAGCTCGGGTTGCCGCCCGGGCGGACGGCCGGCTCGGGGACGTGGAGGCTCAAGGGTGCGTGGGGATTGGGAGCGTGGGGGCTCGGGGCGTCTGGCGGCATGGGGAGGCCCTTACGGGGAGGGTGTCGCGGACGATGCGGGATGGAGTGTCAGGACGGCGCGCCGACCTGCGCCTCGACCACCATTGGATGGCGCGACAGGCGATCGGCGAGGACGGACGGGTCCGTCCCGTCGGGGACCAGGATCGAGAGGGTGACGGCGGAGGAGGTGGCGTCGAGCGTGAGGTGTCTCAGTCTGTCGCCGGCGCGTTCGACTTCGCCGAGCGGGCGCGTGACGCCGTCGAAGACGTGGAGGATCCGCGCCCGGACCTCCACCGCATGCTCTTGTTCAAGAGCCATCTGCGCCCTCCCGCGACGCTTGATTTCCCCGACTGTAGACCGGTCCGGCCGGATGGTCCTCGCCGATTTTCGCGGCTAAAGCGGGCGATCGGAGAACGCAGCATGGCATTGAAGGGCGAAACGCCGAACAAGCGTTCCGTGCGGGCGCAAGCGCAGCGGAAGGTCGCCGAGCCGCACCGGCTCGACGAGATCGACCGCAGGATCCTGGGCGCCCTGCGGGCGGACGGGCGGCTGACGATCGCAGGCCTCGCCGAGCGGGTCGGGCTGTCGCAATCCCCCTGCTGGACTCGGCTGCGGCGCCTGGAGGAGGCCGGGCTGATCCGCGATTACGTCGCCCTGCTCGACCACCGGGCGCTCGGCATCCCGGACGTGGTCTTCATCGAGGTGACCCTCGACAAGCACGACGACGCGGTGCTGGAGGCCTTCGGCACCGAGATCCTGCGCATCCCCGAGGTGCTGGAGGTGCACCTGGTGACCGGCGAGTACGATTACATGATCAAGGTCGCGGTCAGCGGCACCGCGCATTACGAGCGGTTCCTGCGCGAAAAGCTCTATCGCATCCGCGGCATCCGCCAGTCGCGCTCGGTCTTCGCCCTGAGGACCCTGAAGCAGGAGGTCTCGGTCGATCCCGTGGCGATCGCCCGGCAGGCGCCCTGACGCGGGTACGCGGGAACCGGTCGTCCCGGCGGCGGCGTCACGGGGGCATCCCGGGGCCGCGTCGCGGACGGCGCGGAAACCGCGGCGCGGGGTGTCCCGGATACCGGCTCTCACGGGACGTTCGGCAGGCTCGAAGGTCCCGAGCGCCGTCCGCCTGCGACGCGATCGGGCGAGGCTCCGAGGACCGCCCGCCCGGATCCCGGGCTCCCTTCGCGGTCCCGGAGGGACACGGACAGCGACCGGGCGTCGCCTCCGCGTCCCGGTCCCGTCACTCCGCCGGCGGCCGGGCGCTCTCGCGGAACGGGTGGGCCGGATAGGTGCCGATGATCCGGATCGCGCTCGAGAAGTAGGCGAGCTCATCGAGCGCCCGGCGCAGGGACGGCTCCTCCGGGTGGCCGTCGACCTCGGCGTAGAACTGAGTCGCGGTGAACTGGCCCTCGACCATGTAGCTCTCGAGCTTGGTCATGTTGACGCCGTTCGTGGCGAAGCCGCCCAGCGCCTTGTAGAGCGCCGCCGGGATGTTGCGGACCCGGAACATGAAGCTCGTCACCGTCGGGCCGGAACCCGCCGGGGGCACCACCGGCTCGCGGGAGAGCACCACGAAGCGGGTGGTGTTGTGCTCCTCGTCCTCGACGTTCTCGGCCAGGATCGACAGGCCGTAGATCTCGGCGGCGAGCCGGGGCGACAGCGAGGCGCGGGTGCGGTCGCCGGCCTCGGCGACCTGGCGGGCGGCGCCGGCGGTGTCGGGCGCGACCACCGCCTTGAGGCCGAGCCGCCGGATGATCTTGCGGCACTGGCCGAGCGCGTGGACGTGGCTGTGCACGGTGCGGATCTCGTCGAGCGCCACGCCCGGCAGGGCCATGAGCTGGAAGCGGATCGGCAGGAACTGCTCGCCGATGATGTGGAGGCCCGAGGCCGGCAGCATATGGTGGATGTCGGCGACGCGGCCCGCGATCGAGTTCTCGATCGGGATCATGCCCAGCGCCGCCGAGCCGTCCTGCACCGCCGTCAGCGCGTCCTCGAAGGTGGCGCAGGGCAGCGGCGTCCAGTCCGGATAGGCCTCGTTGATGATGATGTGCGAGTTGGCGCCGGGCTCGCCCTGGTAGGAGATCGTCTGGTTCATCGCGCAAGCTCTTCGGGGATCAGTTCAGGCGCCGGGCGGCCAGGACGGCGCGGGCGCGCTCGAGGTCGTGGGGGGTGTCGACGCCGAGCGGCACGTCGTCCACCACCACGGCGTCGATCCGCATTCCGGCCTCGAGCGCCCGCAGCTGCTCGAGCTTCTCGCGCAGCTCGAGCGGGCTCGGCGGCAGCGCCACGAAGCGGGCGAGCGCCCGGCGGCGATAGGCGTAGAGCCCGATATGGTGGAGGAGGGGGCCGTCGCCGTAGGGCGCGGTGGCGCGGGTGAAGTAGAGCGCCCGCAGCCGCCCCGGCGCGATCTCGGAGCCGACGAGCTTGACGACGCTCGGCTCGGTCCGCTCCTCGGGCCGGGTGATGACGGCGCACAGCGTCGCGATGTCCACCCCTCGGTCGGCCAGCGGCACCACGGAGGCGGCGATCGCCCTGGGGTCGATGGTCGGCAGGTCGCCCTGCACGTTCACCACCACGTCGTGGCGCCCCTCCGGATCGATCACCTCCAGGGCCTCGGCGAGGCGGTCGGAGCCCGACGGGTGATCGGGCCGGGTCATCACCGCCAGTCCCCCCACCGCCTCGACCGCCTGCACGATGGCGGGCGTGTCGGTGCAGACCACCACCGGCCCGAGGCCGGCCTCGATCGCGCGGCGCCAGACATGCACGATCATCGGCTCGCCGGCGATGTCGGCCAGCGGCTTCTCGGGCAGGCGGGTCGCGGCGAGGCGGGCGGGGATCAGGACGAGCGGGTCGGACATGCGGGGGGCTTCGCATCCTGCGGGGCGTCGGTTGCCCGGCGAGCCGCGGCTCTTAGCAGTGCGGGCGGGGCTTGTCATGACGGCCGGCTTCGGCGGGGCCCCTGATCGCGGCGGACGCCAACCGTGGCGCCGTCCACACGCCGGCGCTCTGCGACGAACCGACGATGTTTAGAGCCATTGTCAACGGTGTCGCAGAACGGCTAAGCACCGGCGGACTATCACTGCGGCGTGGCGCCGGGCCGCGCCTCGAATCGCCCCTGCTCACCGGAGCATCGGAGCTGCCGAGAATGGATTCCTTCGAGCTTAACAAGGTCGCCGGCGCAGTGCTCGGCGCCCTTCTCCTCGCGATGGGGACGGGCTTCGTGGCCGAGCTGATCTACAAGCCGAAGCCGGCGGGTGATCGCGGCTATGCCCTGCCCGCCGCCGAGGAGAATGCCGGCGCCGCCGCGCCCGCCGCCGCCAAGGAGGAGCCGCTGCCCGTGCGCCTCGCCAGCGCCGACGCCACCAAGGGCCAGGCCGCCGCCAAGAAGTGCATGGCCTGCCACAGCTTCGAGAAGGGCGGCCCGAACAAGGTCGGTCCCGACCTCTACGGCGTCGTCGAGCGGCCGAAGGGCAGCCACGAGGGCTTCGGCTACTCCGCCGCCATGAAGGCCAAGGGCGGCAACTGGACCTACGAGGACCTGGACCACTTCCTGCACGCCCCCAAGCAGTACGTGCAGGGCACCATCATGGCCTTCGCGGGCGTGCCCTCGGGCGCCGAGCGGGCCGACATCCTGGCCTACCTCAAGACCCTCTCCGACAAGCCGGTCGACTTCCCCAAGCCCTGACGGGCGGATGGGCGACCGCAGGACGAAGCATCGCGTGAACGCAAGGCCGGGCGAGAGCCCGGCCTTTCTCGTCCCGGGCCCCCTGCGCGGACGCGCCCGGGTTGGCGGAGCCGCACCCCGCGACCTAGAACGGGGGTGAAACCCGTTTCCAGCCGGAGGATCGCCCCGCGTGATCGCACGCCCCCTTACCCGCCGCGCCGCCCTCGCCCTCCTGGGAGCCGCCGCCCTGCCGGCGCAGGCCCCGGCCCAGACGCCGGGGACCGCCCCGGCAGGCAGTGCGGCCCCGGCCGGGACGGCCCCTCCCGACGGGGGCTGGCGCCACGGCCTGTCGCTCCTCGGCGAGCCGAAATACCCGCCGGGCTTCACGCATTTCGACTACGCCAACCCCGACGCGCCGAAGGGCGGGCTGGTGCGGTTCGGCTCCCAGGGCTCGTTCGACAACTTCAACATGATCGTGGCCGGGGTGAAGGGCGACCTCGAGAGCCAGATCCCGCTGATCTACGACACCCTGCTGGCCCAGGCGCAGGACGAGGCCTCGACCTATTACGGCCTGCTCGCCGACGGGGTGCGCCCGGCCGAGGACATCGGCAGCGTCGTCTACCGCCTGCGGCCGGAGGCGCGCTGGCACGACGGCAAGCCGGTGACCACCGACGACGTGGTCTTCTCCTTCGAGGTCCTGAAGGAGAACAGCCCGCAATACGCCGCCTACTACCACAACGTGACGAAGGCCGAGGCGACTGGCCCGCGCGAGGTCACCTTCACCTTCGCCGAGAAGGGCAACCGCGAGTTGCCCCAGATCGTCGGCCAGCTGCCGGTGCTGCCCAAGCACTGGTGGCAAGGCAAGGACGCCAGCGGCAAGACCCGCAACCCGACCGAGACGACGCTCGAGATCCCGCTCGGATCGGGCCCCTACCGCCTCGCCCGGTTCGACGCCGGCCGCACCGCCACCTACGAGCGGGTTCCGGATTACTGGGGCCGCGACCTTCCGGTAAACCGCGGCGCCAACAACTTCGACACCCAGCGCGCCGAGTATTTTCGCGATGCGACGGTGATGATCGAGGCGTTCAAGGCCGACCAGTTCGACTGGCGCACCGAGAACATCGCCCGCAACTGGGCCACCGCCTATGACGGCTTCCCGGCCGTGCGCGAGGGCCGGATCCTCAAGGAGGAGTTTCCGCAGGCCGGCATGGGCATCATGCAGGCCTTCACCCTCAACCTGCGGCGCAAGAAGTTTTCCGACGAGCGGGTGCGCCGGGCCTTCAACCTCGCCTTCGACTTCGAGGAGATGAACCGCACCCTGTTCTACGGGCTCTACAAGCGTGTCGACTCGTTCTTCTTCGGCACCGAGCTGGCCTCGTCCGGCCTGCCCGAGGGCCGCGAGCGGGCGATCCTGGAGAGCGTCAAGGACAAGGTGCCGGCCTCGGTCTTCACCGCGCCCTACAAGAACCCCGTCAACGGCAGCGCGGAAGCCGTGCGGGCGAACCTGCGCGAGGCCGTGCGCCTGTTCCAGGAGGCCGGGTACGAGATCCGCGGCAACCAGATGGTCGAGAAGGCCAGCGGCCAGCCCTTCACGGTCGAGTTCCTCGGCTACGACAACTCGGCCGAGCGGGTGGTGCTGCCCTACCGCGCGGCGCTCGAGCGCGTCGGCCTCAAGGTGAGCCTGCGGGTCGTCGATCCGGCCCAGTACCAGAACCTGGTGCGCGGCTTCGACTTCGACGCGCTGGCCCTGAGCAACTGGGCCGAATCGCTCTCGCCCGGCAACGAGCAGCGCGACTTCTGGGGCTCGGCCGCCGCCGACCGGCCGGGCTCGCGCAATTACGCGGGCATCAAGGATCCGGGCGTCGACGCGCTCATCGACAAGGTGATCTACGCCGGCGACCGCGAGGAGCTGGTGGCCGCGACCCGGGCGCTGGACCGGGTGCTGCTCGCCCATAACTACGTCGTGCCGCAATGGTCCTCGAACGTGTCGCGGACCCTGCGCTGGAACCGGTTCGCCCATCCGGCGGTGCTGCCGAAATACGGCGCCTCGGGCTTCCCGACGACCTGGTGGTACGACAAGGATCTCGCGGCCAAGACCGGGGCGGCGCGCTGATGCGGCGGCGCACCTTCCTCGCCGGAAGCGGGGCGGCCCTGCTCGCCGCCCGCGTGCCCGTCCCGGGCCCCGCCTTGGCGGAGGAGACCGAGCGCCACGGCCTGTCCGGCTTCGGCGACCTGAAATACCCGGTCGACTTCCCGCGCTTCGCCTATGTCGACCCGATGGCGCCGAAGGGCGGGACGTTCTCGGCCACGCTTTCGACCACCACCGGCAACCAGGCCTTCGAGACCTTCAACACCCTCAACATCTACGTGCTGAAGGGCGACGGCGCCGCCGGCATGGACCTGACCTTCGACAGCCTGATGGTCCGGGCCCTCGACGAGCCGGACGCCCTCTACGGCCTCGTCGCCCGCAGCGTGTCGGTGAGCGCGGACGGGCTGGCCTACCGCTTCGCGTTGCGCCCGCAGGCGCGCTTCCACGACGGCTCGCGGCTCACCGCCCGCGACGTCGCCTTCTCGATCCTGACGCTCAAGGAGAAGGGCCACCCGCAGATCGCCGCGGTCCTGCGCGACGTCGCCGGGGCGAGCGCGGACGGCGACGACGCCGTGGTGGTGCGCTTCGCCCCAGGCCGCAGCCGCGACCTGCCGCTCCTCGTCGCCGAGCTGCCGATCTTCTCGGAGGCGTATTACCGGCGCCGCGACTTCGAGGCCTCGACGCTCGAGCCGCCGCTCGGCTCCGGCGCCTACCGGGTCTCTCGCTTCGAGGTCGGCCGCTTCATCGCCTTCGAGCGCGTCGCCGATTACTGGGGCGCCGACCTGCCGGTGACCGTCGGCCAGAACAACTTTTCCGAGATCCGCTACGAGTATTTCCGCGATCGCGACGTGGCGTTCGAGGCGTTCAAGGCCGGCACCTTCACCTGGCGCGAGGAGTTCACCTCCCGGGTCTGGGCCACCGGCTACGATTTTCCGGCCGTCCAGGAGGGACGGGTCAAGCGCGAGACGGTGCCGGACCACACGCCCTCGGCCACTCAAGGGTGGTTCCTCAACACCCGCCGGCCGGTCTTTCGCGATCCCCGCATCCGCGAGGCGATCGGGCTCGCCTTCGACTTCGAATGGTCGAACCAGAACCTGATGTACGGCGCTTACACGCGCACCGCCTCGTTCTTCGAAAAATCCGACCTGAAGGCCGAGGGGATGCCGGCGCCCGAGGAGCTGGCGCTGCTCGAGCCGTTCCGCGGAAAGGTGCCCGACGAGGTCTTCGGCGAGCCGTGGTCGCCGCCGCGCTCGGACGGGTCGGGCCAGGACCGGGCGCTCCTGCGCCGCGCCGACGGGCTCCTGCGCCAGGCCGGCTGCACCCGCGAGGGCGGGGTGATGAAGCTGCCGGACGGCCAGCCGCTCGCCTTCGAGTTCCTGGATTCCTCGCCGGTCTTCCAGCCGCTGCTGCAATCCTACATCAAGAACCTGGCCCTGCTCGGCATCCGGGCGAGCTCGCGCCTCGTCGACGCGGCGCAGTACCAGGCGCGGCTCAAGGATTTCGACTTCGACGTGATCTCGACGCGGTTCGGCGGCTCGCCGACGCCGGGCGCCGGCTTGCGCGAAGTCTACGGCAGCCGGGCCGCCAAGGTGCCGGGGTCGCAGAACCTCGCCGGAATCGAGAACCCGGCCGCCGACGCGATGCTCGACCGCATCGCCGACGCGACCTCGCGGGCGGACCTCACCACCGCCTGCCGGGCGCTCGACCGGGTGCTGCGGGCCGGCCGCTACTGGGTGCCGATGTGGTACTCCGGCACCCATCGCCTGGCGCTGTGGGACCTGTACGGCCGCCCGCGCGACCTGCCCCGCTACGGCCTCGGCGTGCCCGCCCTGTGGTGGCACGATGCCGACAAGGCCCGAAAGATCGGACGGACCTGACCTCATGGCCGCCTACATCCTGCGCCGGCTCCTCCTGATGATCCCGACGATCCTCGGGATCATGCTGATCTCCTTCGTCATCGTGCAGTTCGCCCCCGGCGGGCCGGTGGAACGGGTGCTGGCCCAGCTCCAGGGCCAGAACACCGCGATGTCCCGGGTCACCGGCGGCGGCGGCGACCTCGCCGGGCGCGGCGGCACCTCCCAGGCCGGGGGAGGGGAATCCAATTCCCGCTACCGCGGCGCGCAAGGCCTCGACCCGGCTTTCATCAAGCGCCTGGAGCAGCAATTCGGCTTCGACAAGCCGGCGCCCGAGCGCTTCGCGAAGATGCTGTGGGACTACGCCCGCTTCGATTTCGGCAAGAGCTACTTTCGCGACGTCTCGGTGCTGCAGCTGATCCGCGAGAAGCTGCCGGTCTCGATCAGCCTCGGCCTGTGGATGACGCTGATCTCCTACGCGATCTCGATTCCGCTCGGCATCCGCAAGGCGGTGCGGGACGGCTCGCCCTTCGACGTCTGGACGTCGGGCGTCGTCATCGTCGGCTACGCCATCCCCGGCTTCCTGTTCGCGATCCTGCTGATCGTGCTGTTTGCCGGCGGATCGTTCTTCCAGGTCTTCCCGCTGCGCGGGCTCACCAGCGAGGGCTGGTCGCAATTCCCGCTCTGGCAGAAGGTGACGGACTACCTCTGGCACCTCACGCTGCCGATCGTCGCCATGGCGATCGGGGCCTTCGCCACCTCGACGCTTCTGACCAAGAACTCGTTCCTCGACGAGATCCGCAAGCAATACGTGCTGACCGCCCGGATGAAGGGTCTGTCCGAGCGCCAGGTGCTCTACGGCCACGTCTTCCGCAACGCGATGCTGATCGTGGTGGCGGGATTTCCCGGGGCGTTCATCTCGGCGTTCTTCGCCGGCTCGCTCCTGATCGAGACCATCTTCAGCCTCGACGGGCTCGGGCTGCTCTCGTTCGAGTCGATCGTGAACCGCGACTACCCGGTGGTGTTCGCCAACCTCTACATCTTCTCGCTGCTGGGCCTGGTGGTGAACCTGCTCTCCGACCTGACCTACAGCTGGATCGACCCGCGGATCGACTTCGAATCCCGGGCGGCGTGATACGATTTCCGCATCGCGAAGCGATCAACCGGAAATCGTCGGAGCCGTCCCGGGACGTTTCGGAGCCTGTTCGACCGATCGGCATACTGTATCCCACCGGCAACCTCATCCTGAGGCGTTGGCGAGCGGAGATCGCACGCGATCGATGATCGCCGGCATCTCAGGATGAGGTGAAGGGAAGGATAGGAAATCCCCTCGCGATCGTGACGTCGCAAGGCAAACAGGCTCGCATACGGAAGATCCTGCCGGGCGCATCCGCGGGTGCAAACGGGAGAGGCGGCGAACGGCCGGCGGGCCGGACCCGCGCACCACCGGGGCCGGCCGAACCGCCTTGCGGGGGCTCAGTGCGCCGGTGCCGCCCGCCCCGCCTTCAGCGCGCCGATCAGGAACGCGATCATCGCGTCGAGGTCCGGGACGAAATCGTCCGGGCACTGCACCACCAGCACCGGGTGGCAGTAGCGCACGATCGCCGCATGGACGCAGCGCGCCGCCACCGCAGGATCCTCGACCGCGAACTCGCCCCGCGCCGCGCCGTCGGCGATGACGCGCTCCAGCACCGCGGTGATCCGGTCGACGTGGTGGCGGCAGACATCCCAGCTCTCGGACATCGCCGCCTCGACCATCTCGTGCATCCGGGGATGGCCGGTGAAGCGGCCGACGGCGTCGCGGTGCAGGAAGACGATGACCTCGCGCATACGTGCCTCGGCGGTGAGCCCGGGCCGATCGGCGAGGGCGGCGATGCGCGCCTCGACCTCGCCGATGAGACGCGCCACCACCGCCTCGTTGATCGCCTTCTTCGAATCGAAGAACCGATAGACGTTGGCGGGGCTCATCCGAAGGGTCTTGGCGATGTCGGCCACCGTGGTCTTCTGGTAGCCGATCTCACGGAAGAAGCGTTCGGCCGTCGCCAGGATGCGGCAGCGGGTATCGGGCGGCGATTCCTCGACCGGCGAGGGGACGGACAGGGCAGGGATCATCCACGAAGCCTATCGTGCCGGTCGCATCGGGGTCAAAAGGCCCAGGCAACCTCGGAGCCGAGTGTGGCATCTGCGTCACCCGGCTCCGGCTGTCAGGGGCCGCGCGTCAGGACCCGAACTGCGAGCCGAGCCGTTCCAGGTACTCGGCGAGATCGATCCCGCCGACCTTCTTGCCGTAGTCGAACCGCGCGCCGGGCCGGATCGCCACGCTCTCGCGGGCGGTGGTCAGGGTCACGGGCCGGGTGCAGACCCAGGCGCCATCGCGGCGATGCTCGAAGTAATTCAGGATCTCGTGCCGGTCCACGTCTGACCTCCCGACCAATGTGATCGGACAACGTGACAGTCGGTTGGAAGTTCATCGAGAGACGATCCGACCACACGACCTTGTGCAAGCGTGGCCGTACGTCGGCGCTTGCGCCGGCCGGGACAGCGCGACACAGTCGGGCGAGGTCATCAAGGAGATGTTTCGCCATGCCGCTCGCCCGACGCGAGGCCCTGGTCCTGATCGGAAGCGCGCTGGTGCTGCCGGCCCGCGCCGCATCGCAGCAGAGCGCCGTCACCGCCTCGGCCTTCGGCTTCGCCAAGCCCGAGGGCGGCAGCCTCGCGCTGGCCGGCCTTGCCGGCAAGCCGATCCTGGTCGTCAACACGGCGACCGCCTGCGGCTACGCCCCGCAATTCTCAGGGCTGCAGCAGCTCTGGACCCGGTTCGGCTCCCGCGGGCTGACGGTGATCGCGGTGCCCTCGCCGGATTTCGGCCGTCAGGAACCCCTCGACGGGATGGCGATCGCCGAGGCCGCGCGCAAGAACCACGGCGTCACCTTCCCGGTGGTGGGCAAGACCAGCGTGACGGGGCCTCAGGCACACCCGTTCTACCGCTGGGCCGCCGCCGAGAAGCCGGCCGAGACCCCGCGCTGGAACTTCCACAAGTACCTGGTCGGCCGCGACGGCCACCTGGCGGCGGCCTTCGCCACGCCGGTCGAGCCGACGGACACGCGGGTGATCGCGGCGATCGTCAAGGAACTGGACGCGGCGGGGTGAGGGCTTCCGGTTCGCGAGAGGGAAAGCCAGAGGCCTCTCACGCGATCCCACCCGCAGCCTCATCCTGAGGTGTTAGCCGATCAACGATCGGCTGACCTCGAAGGAGGGCACCAGGGATCGCCGAGACATCCGGAGCCCTCCTTCGAGGTCAGTCCATTACAATGGACTGACACCTCAGGATGAGGTCGAGAATGAGTTCGGCGACCCTTTTTCGATCTTTCGCAGCCCCGCTCAGGCCACCGCCTTCTGCGCGCCGGTCTGGACGTGGAAGTCCGGCCCGTTGCCGGTCTTCGCCACGTAGCCGGCCCGGATCACGAAGTCGCCGAAGCGCTCGCCCTTCGTCCGGTCCTTGGCGTAGGCCGCGAAGAGCGGATCGAGCTTGGGGCGGATGTCGGCGGCCGTGACGTCCTCGGCGTAGAGCTTGCTCAGCCGCGAGCCGTCGAAGGCGGCGCCGAGATAGAGGTTGTAGCGCTCGGGGCCGCGGCCGACGAGGCCGATCTCGGCGATGAACGGCCGGGCGCAGCCGTTCGGGCAGCCGGTCATCCGGATGGTGATGTCGTCCTCGGCCAGGCCGTGCGAGGCCAGGCTCTCCTCCAGCTCGTCGATCAGGCTCGGCAGGTAGCGCTCGCTCTCGGCGAGAGCCAGGCCGCAGGTCGGCAGCGCCACGCAGGCGAGGCTGTTGCGGCGCAAGGCCCCTGCACCGGTGGTGAGGCCGTATTCCTGCACCAGCGCGTCGATCTCCGCCTTCTTGTCCGCCGGGACGTTGGCGATGATGACGTTCTGGTTGCCGGTAAGGCGGAAATCGCCCTGGTGCACCTCGGCGATGCGGCGCAGGCCGGCCAGGAATTGCGGCCCGCCCTCGACGTCCTTGATCCGGCCCGACGGCACGTAGAGCGTCAGGTGGTGCTTGCCGTCGTCGCCCGCGACCCAGCCGTAGCGGTCGCCGTTGCCCGTGAAGGTGAACGGCTTCGGATCCTGGAAGGCGCGGCCGACCCGCTTCTCGACCTCGGCCCGGAAGGCCTTCAGGCCGTAGCGCTCGATCGTGTACTTCAGGCGGGCGTTCTTGCGGACGTTGCGGTTGCCCCAGTCGCGCTGGACGGTCATCACCGCCTCGGCGACCTTGAGGGCGTATTCCGGCTCGGAAAAGAGCATCACGTCGGCGGTGCGCGGGAAGGTGTCGGTCTCGCCGTGGGTCATGCCCATGCCGCCGCCGACGGTGACGTTCCAGCCCGTCACCTCGCCCTTCTTGTCGAGGATCGCGATGAAGCCGAGGTCGTGGGCGTAGACGTCGACCTCGTTGGAGGGCGGCACCGCCACGATGGTCTTGAACTTCCGCGGCAGGTAGGTCTTGCCGTAGACCGGCTCGACCTCGCTCGCATCCTCGCCCCCGACCACGCGCTCGCCGTCGAGCCAGATCTCGCGCCAGGCATTGGTCTTCGGCAGGAGGCTGTCGGAGATGTCCTTGGCCAGCTTGTAGGCCGCCTCGTGGGCGCCCTTCTGGGCCGGGTTCGTCGCCGCCATCACGTTGCGGTTGACGTCGCCGCAGGCCGCGATTGTGTCGAGCAAAGCCGCATCGATCGCCGCCATCGTGCGCTTGAGGTTCGACTTGATGACGCCGTGATACTGGAAGGTCTGGCGCGTCGTCGCCCGCAGGGTGCCGTTGGCGTAGGTGCGGGCGATCTCGTCGAGGATCAGCCACTGCTTCGGGGTCACGACGCCGCCGGCGATGCGCAGGCGGATCATGAACGAGTAGGCCTTGTCGAGCTTCTTCTTGGTGCGCTCGGCCCGCAGGTCGCGGTCGTCCTGCAGGTACATCCCGTGGAACTTCACGAGCTGCCCGTCATCGTCGGAGATCGCGCCGGTGGCATTCTTCAAGAGCCCCTCGGCGAGGGTGCCGCGCAGGTAGCCGCTGGCGATCTTGATGTGCTCGTTGGCCGAGAGCTTGGCGGCGCGCGCCGCTTCCGCCTCGGTGATCGGGCGCTCGGTCGGCGGCGTCTCGTAGACGCGCTCGGCGGGGGAGAGGTCGGCGGTCTTGTGGTCGGCCATGGGGTGTGTCCGTTCGGTCGCCGGGTATGGCGCATCATCTACCAGCGTCTCCGACGCCTGACAGCAGCGAACGAGACGCAGGAACCCCTCTCGGACGTGAGTAGGGGCAGGGGTGAGGGTGTGACACCTCGGAACTGGTTGCCGGAGCCAGGCTCCCTTCACCTCTCCCCGCCGGGCGGGGAGAGGGGACATGCGCACCCGGCGATGCGGATCCTAGTAGACGTCCTGCTGGTAGCGGTGGCTGCGCTCCAGGCCGGCCACGGCAGCCTCGGCGGCAGCCGCATCCAGACCCTTCACATCCGCGAAAGCCTTCACGAGAGCCGCCCGCACGTCCTTGGCCATCGCCTTGGCGTCGCCGCAGACGTAGAAATGGGCGCCGCCGTCGAGCCAGGACACCAGCTCGCGCCGCTGCTCCCAGATCCGGTCCTGGACGTAGACCTTCTCGGGCTGGTCGCGCGAGAAGGCGACGTCGATGCGGGCGAGCGACCCGTCCTCCAGGGCTTCCTGCCATTCGAGCTGGTATAGGAAGTCGTGGGTGAAGTGGCGATCGCCGAAGAACAGCCAGTTGCGGCCCGGAGCCTCGGTGGCGCGGCGCTCCTGCACGAAGGCGCGGAACGGCGCGACGCCGGTACCGGGGCCGACCATGATCACGTCGGTGCCCGGATCCTTCGGCAGGCGGAAATGCTTGTTGGGCTTCACCCGCACCTTGAGCTTGGCGCCGTTGCGGATGCGGTCCGCGACGTGGACCGAGGCGACGCCGGTGCGTGCCCGGTCGTGGGTGGTGTAGCGCACCGCCGCAATGGTCAGGTGGGCCTCGTCGCCGACCTCGGCCCGCGAGGAGGCGATCGAGTAGGCCCGCGGCGGCAGCGGCCGGGTGATGTCGGTGAGGTGTTGCGCCGACAGCTTGGCCGGATAGGTCTCGATCAGGTCGATGAGGTGCCGGCCCTCGATCCAGGCCCGGACCTCGTTCGATTCCATCAGGCGGCGCGCCTCCTCGTGGCCGGTGGCCTTGACGAAGCGCTCGACCGTGGCGGCCGACAGGGTGGTGATGTCGCGCTCGGCGAGCAGCGCCTGGCGCAGCACCGAATCGCCCTCGAGACCCGCGGCCTTGAGGATCTGGTCGACCAGCGTCGGGTCGTTCTCGGGATAGAGCTCGAGGGAGTCGCCGGGCTCGTAGGCCGGGGCGCCGTCCTCGAAGGCGAGCGCGAGGTGGATCGTCTCCTTGTCGGAGCGCGACGAGTTCAGGTTGACGTGCTCGATCACCTCGACGGTGACCGGCTCGCGGCTGACCTCGACCTCCTCGTCGGCGCCGGCCGCGCGGGCGAAGTCGACCGCCACGACGTTGCCGGCGGGCTCGGCAGGCGCGAGCGCCTTGAGGGCGTCCTTGATCCAGGCGGCGGCCGGCTTGTCGAAGTCGAGGTCGCAATCGATCCGCGGCAGCACGCGCTTGGCGCCCAGCGCCTCGAAGCGCTCGTCGAGGCGCTTACCCGTAGCGCAGAACTCGGCATACGAGGTGTCGCCCAGCGCCAGCACGCCGAACTCGACCCCGTCGAGGCGCGGCGCGCCCTCGCCCATGATCTCGCCGTAGGCGCGCACGGCCCGGGCCGGCGGCTCGCCCTCGCCCCAGGTGGCGGCGATGACGATGACGCGCTTCTCCTTGGAAAGCGCCGCCACGTCGAGGTCGGCGAAATCGACGACCTTCGGCTTGAAGCCGGACTTGCGCGCGAGCTTGGAGACGTCGCCGGCGAGCTTCTCCGAGTTGCCCGACTCGCTGGCGAACAGGATCGTCAGCGGCTCGGCGGCCCGCGGCGGCGCGGCCGGGGCCGGCGCCTCGGCGGCGGCGGCGCCTGCGGCGTCGAGCCCGGCGAGGAAGCCGGCGAGCCACGCCCGCTGCAGGGCGGTGGTGGAGCCGAGGGCGGCATCGAGATGGGCCCGCTCGGCGTCGCCGAAGGGAGCCGTGCGGGGAAGAAGCGCGGGGCGAGACATGCCCGCACAGATGTGCCCGCGCCGCCCCGGAGTCAACCGAAATGTTCTTTTTGAAGAACGCGTCCGCGGGAGATCGTCGTTATCGTCCGCAGGCGCTGAAAGAGAATATTATTTTCCACCCGCCGCGACCGGCTGTACGAACGGCGCCGTCGGCAGCGGCAGGGCGGTGGTGCTCTTCACCTTCTCCATGGCGAACCGGGAGGTGACGTTCTTCAGGGGCAGCCCGGCGATCAGGCGCTTGTAGAAGGCGTCGTAGGCCTGCATGTCCGCCACCACGACGCGGAGCATGTAATCCACGTCGCCGGCCATCCGGTAGAATTCCAGCACCTCGGGCATCCCCGCGACGGTGGCGGCGAAGCGCTCCAGCCACTCGCGCGAGTGGTCGCTGGTCTCGATCGAGACGAAGACCGTGAGGCCCAGGCCGAGCTTGACCGGGTCGAGCACCGCCACCCGGCGGTCGATCACCCCGTCCGCCTCGAGGCGCTGGATGCGCTTCCAGCACGGGGTCTGCGACAGGCCGACGCGCTCCCCGATCTGGGCGATCGACAGCGTCGCGTCGTTCTGGAGCAGGGCGAGGATCTTCAGATCGATGGCATCCACTGCGCGGCTCCGGTTTTGGAGAAGAATCTTTCAAGACTGACCCGAGGGAAGGGAACGGATTTTCCGCCGGGATCGTTGCCGAGGCTGCAATATCGGCCGGATGCGGTGGTGAGGGATCGAAATTCCCCGAAAAACACCGGGACCGCATCCCAGCCATGCCTTGACAGTGTTCGGTATAGCGAACAGTTACCCCCTCACACAAGCAGCCAATCCCGGGCTCTCCATGACCCTCTCCCTCGACCACGCGGCGCAAAACGCCCTGGCGGACGACCTGGCGGCGCGCCTGCGTCCCCTCGCCTTGTCGGAGCGCCTCGCGCTGATCGACGCGACGGTGGGCGGCCGCCTGGTCTTCACCACGAGCTTCGGCCTGGAGGACCAGGCGCTGACCCACGGCTTGCGCATGGCGAAGTCCCGCGCCGAGATCGTCACCCTCGATACCGGCCGGCTCTTCCCCGAGACCTACGACACCTGGGCCGAGACGGAAGCCGCCTACGGCTTCCGCATCCGCGCCTACGTGCCGGAGCGCGAGGCGGAGGAAAGCTTCGTCGCGGAATCCGGCATCAACGGCTTTCGCCACTCGGTCGCGGCGCGCCAGGCTTGCTGCGGCTTCCGCAAGGTCGAGCCGCTGGGCCGCGCGCTCGCCGGCGCCGCCGGCTGGCTCACCGGCCTGCGCGCCGGCCAGTCGGCCAACCGGGCCGAGACGCCGCTGGCGGAGGCCGACCCCGTCCGCGGCCTGGTCAAGCTGAACCCGATCGCCGACTGGACCCGCGAGGCGCTGGCCGAGCTGATCCGGCAGAACTACGTGCCCTACAACGTGCTGCACGACCGCGGCTTCCCGTCGATCGGCTGCGCGCCCTGTACCCGCGCGGTGAAGGTCGGCGAGCCCGAGCGCGCCGGCCGCTGGTGGTGGGAGCAGGCGGGCAAGCAGGAATGCGGCCTCCACGTCGCGGGTGCGCCCGGCAGCGAGATCAAGCCCGGTCGAGAGCCCGCCGCCTTCGAGCCGGCACAGTCTTCAGATACGTCTTCGAAAACATCCAACCCGGAGCTGGCCGCATGAGCGCCGCCCTCAAAGTCCGCACCGACGGGCTCGACCGCCTGACCCACCTCCAGCGCCTGGAGGCCGAGAGCATCCACATCATGCGGGAGACGGTCGCCGAGACCGAGAACCCGGTGATGCTGTACTCGATCGGCAAGGATTCCTCGGTCCTGCTGCACCTCGCGCTCAAGGCCTTCGCGCCCGGCCGCCTGCCGTTCCCGCTGCTGCACGTCGACACGACCTGGAAGTTCCGCGAGATGATCGCGTTCCGCGATCGTCGCGCCGAGGAGCTCGGGCTGGATCTCATCGTCCACACCAACCCGGACGGGCTCGCCCGCGGCATCGGGCCGGTGAGCCACGGCTCCGAGGTCCATACCGACGTGATGAAGACCCAGGCCCTGCGCCAGGCCCTCGACAAGCACAAGTTCGACGCGGCCTTCGGCGGCGCGCGGCGCGACGAGGAGGCCTCGCGGGCCAAGGAGCGCATCGTCTCGTTGCGCACCGCGCAGCACCGCTGGGACCCCAAGCGCCAGCGCGCCGAGCCCTGGCACCTCTACAACATGAAGAAGCAGCGCGGGGAGTCGTTGCGGGTCTTCCCGCTGTCGAACTGGACCGAGCTCGATATCTGGCTCTACATCGAGCAGGAGAACATCCCGATCGTCCCGCTCTACTATGCGGCCGAGCGCCCGGTGGTGAGCCGCGACGGTCAGCTGATCATGGTCGACGACGAGCGGCTGCCGCTGAACCCCGGCGAGACGCCGGAGATGCGGCTCGTGCGCTTCCGCACGCTCGGCTGCTACCCGCTGACCGGGGCGGTGGAGAGCGACGCCGCGACCCTGCCGGAGATCATCGGCGAGACGCTGGCCGCCCGCACCTCCGAGCGGCAGGGCCGGGTGATCGACAAGGACGGCGCCGGCGCCATGGAGCGCAAGAAGCAGGAAGGCTACTTCTGATGACCGTGCACCAATCCACCCGCGCCTTCGGCTACGAGGCCTTCCTCGCCGCCCACCAGCGCAAGGAAGTGCTGCGGTTCATCACCTGCGGCTCCGTCGACGACGGCAAGTCGACCCTGATCGGGCGGCTCCTGCACGACACCAAGCAGATCTTCGACGATCAGGTGAGCGCGCTGGAGCGCGATTCGCGCCGCCACGGCACGCGGGGCGGTGAGCTCGACCTCGCGCTCCTCGTCGACGGCCTCCAGGCCGAGCGCGAGCAGGGCATCACCATCGACGTCGCCTACCGGTTCTTCTCGACCGAGCGGCGCTCCTTCATCGTCGCCGACACCCCCGGCCACGTCCAGTACACCCGCAACATGGCGACCGGCGCCTCGACCGCCGAGGTCGCGGTGCTGCTGGTCGATGCCCGCAAGGGGCTGAGCCCGCAGACGAAGCGCCACGCGCTCCTGGTCTCGATGCTCGGCATCCGCCGCGTCGTGCTCGCCGTCAACAAGATGGACCTGATCGGCTGGTCGCAAGACCGGTTCGAGGCGATCGTCGCCGAGTTCCAGGCCTTCGCAAAGGACCTGCGCTTCACCGACGTCACCGGCATCCCGCTCTCGGCGGCGAACGGCGACAACGTCGTGCTGCCGGGCACCGCCGCCCCCTGGTACACCGGCGCGCCGCTGCTCCAGTACCTCGAAGAGGTGCCCGCGCACGTCGAGGAGGAGGCCGCCCCGTTCCGCATGGCGGTGCAGTGGGTCAACCGCCCGAATTCCGACTTCCGCGGCTTCTCCGGCCTGATCGCCTCGGGTGCGGTCGCGGTCGGCGACAAGGTGGTGGTGGCGCCCGCCGGCACCCCGTCCACGGTGGCCCGCATCTACACCTACGACGGCGACCTGGAGCGGGCCATCGCCGGCCAGTCGGTGACCCTGGTGCTCGCCGACGAGGTCGACGCCTCCCGCGGCAGCGTCATCACGGCGGCCGCGCAGCCGCCGATCGTCAGCGACCGGCTCGAGGTCCGGCTGTTCTGGGCCAACGAGGCCGAGCTGACGCCGGGCGCCACCTACCTCGCCAAGGTCGGCACCGTGACGGCGAATGCCGTGGTCGAGGCCGTGCGCGCGCGCATCGACACCGAGACCGGGCAGGGCGTGCCGGCCGAGTCGTTGAATGCCAACGACATCGGCGACGTGACGCTCAGCCTCGACCGCAAGGTCGCGGTCGACGCCTATCGCCAGAACCGCGACACCGGCAGCCTGATCCTGATCGACCGGGCCACCACCGACACCGCGGCCCTCGGCCTCGTCCAGGCGCTGCCGGCCGCTCCGCAGGGCGGCGCGAGGACCGACGCCAACAAGACCGAGCCGAAGACCGGGGCGGCGCCCGCCGGCGGCGGCCTGCTCAGCTCCCTGAAGCGGCTGTTCCGGGGCTCGTCGCTCGCGCTCGTCGCCGGGGCCTCGCTCCTGGCGTTCGCCGGGGCGCCCGCCCCGGTGAAGGCGCAGACGCTGCTCAACGTCTCCTACGACCCGACCCGGGAGCTGTACCGGGCGATCGACGCGGCCTTCGCCAAGGAGTGGAAGGCCAAGACCGGCGAGACCGTGACGGTGCGTGCCTCGCATGGCGGCTCCGGTGCCCAGGCCCGCTCGGTCATCGACGGGCTGCCGGCCGACGTGGTGACGCTGGCGCTCGCCAGCGACATCGACGCCATCGCGGCCCGCTCGAAGAAGCTGCCGGCCGACTGGCAGACGCGCCTGCCCAACAACTCGACGCCCTACACCTCGACCATCGTGTTCCTGGTCCGCAAGGGCAACCCGAAGGGCGTCAAGGACTGGGACGACCTGGTGAAGCCGGGAATCCAGGTCATCACCCCGAACCCGAAGACCTCGGGCGGCGCGCGCTGGAACTACCTCGGCGCCTACGCCTACGCGCTCGCCAAGAACGGCAACGACGACGCCAAGGCGAAGGACTTCGTCACCGCCCTGTTCAAGAACGTGCCGGTGCTCGACACGGGTGCGCGCGGCGCCACCACCACCTTCGTGCAGCGGGGCCTCGGCGACGTGCTGATCGCCTGGGAGAACGAGGCGTTCCTGGCCGACGAGGAATTCGGCAAGGGCAAGTTCGACATCGTCGTGCCGTCGATCTCTATCCTGGCCGAGCCGCCGGTGGCCTTGATCGATGCCAACGTCGACCAGAAGGGCACCCGCAAGCAGGCCGAGGCCTACCTGCAGTTCCTCTACACGCCGGAAGCGCAGAAGATCATCGCCAAGAACTTCTACCGCCCGCGCGACGAGGCGGCGGCGGACAAGGCCGACCTCGCCCGCTTCCCCAAGCTGAAGCTCGTCACCATCGACGACACCTTCGGCGGCTGGGCCAAGGCCCAGAAGACCCACTTCGACGACGGCGGCGTGTTCGACGCCATCCTGAAGTCCCGCCAATGAGCGGCGCCGCGGCCCTGCCCGCGGGCCGGGCCGCGGCCCGGCCCCGCTTCCGGCGCCCGACTGCGATCCCGGGCTTCCGCCTGACCTTCGGGATCACGCTCACCTACCTGACCCTGCTGGTGCTCCTGCCGCTGGCGGTGCTGCTGCTGCGCGCCGCCAGCGTCGGCCCCGCCGGCCTGTGGGCCTTGATCACCGATGCCCGCAACCTCGCGGCGCTCAAGACCTCGTTCGGCCTGTCGCTCGCCGCCGCCGCGATCGACGCGGTGTTCGGGCTCCTGATCGCCTGGGTGCTGACCCGCTACCGGTTTCCCGGCCGCCGCCTGATCGACGCGCTCGTCGACCTGCCCTTCGCGCTGCCCACCGCCGTGGCCGGCATCGCGCTCGCCAGCCTCTATGCGCCGAACGGCTGGCTCGGCGAGCCGCTGATGACTCTCGGCATCAAGGTCGCCTACACGCCGCTCGGCATCCTGGTGGCGCTGGTCTTCGTCGGCCTGCCGTTCTGCGTCCGCACGGTGCAGCCGCTGGTCGCCGAGATCGACAAGTCGAGCGAGGAGGCGGCTGCGATCCTCGGCGCCTCGCGGTTCCGGGCGCTGGTCACGGTGATCCTGCCGCCCCTGATCCCCGCGATGCTGACGGGCTTCGCGCTGGCCTTCGCCCGGGCCGTCGGCGAGTACGGCTCGGTGATCTTCGTCGCCGGCAACCTGCCCTACGTCTCGGAGATCGCGCCGCTCCTGATCGTGATCAAGCTCGAAGAGTTCAACTACGCGGGCGCCACCGCCATCGCCGCCGTGATGCTGCTGATGTCGTTCACGGCGCTCCTCGCCATCAACCTCTTGCAGGATTTCAGCCGCCGCAGGTTCGGGCATGTCTGAGACCACCGTTCCCTCAATCGGCCCGCCGGCCCGCCCCGCCGCCCGCGGGGCCCACGCCGCGTTGACCGAGCCGCGCCCGGTCCGCATCGCGCTGACGCTGCTGGCGGTCGCGTTCCTGGCCCTCTTCCTGCTGCTGCCGCTCGCCGTCGTCTTCGTCGAGGCGCTGAGCAAGGGGGTGGGGGCCTATCTCGACACCTTCGCGGAGCCCGACGCGCTGGCGGCGATCCGCCTGACGCTCCTCGTCGCGGTGATCGCGGTGCCGCTCAACGTGGTGTTCGGCCTGTGCGCCTCCTGGGCCATCGCCAAGTTCGACTTCCGCGGCCGCAACCTGCTGATCACCCTCATCGACCTGCCGTTCTCGGTCTCCCCGGTGGTGGCGGGCCTGATCTACGTCCTGATCTTCGGGGCGCAGGGGCTGTTCGGCCCGTTCCTGCAGCGACACGGGATCGAGATCATCTTCGCGGTGCCGGGCATCGTGCTCGCCACGGTGTTCGTCACCTTCCCGTTCGTGGCCCGCGAGCTGATCCCCTTGATGCAGGACCAGGGCACCACCGACGAGGAAGCCGCGTTGACCCTCGGCGCCAGCCCGTGGCGGGTCTTCCGCACCGTGACGCTGCCCAACGTGCGCTGGGCGCTGCTCTATGGCGTGCTGCTCTGCAACGCCCGGGCGATGGGCGAGTTCGGGGCCGTGTCGGTCGTGTCGGGTCGCATCCGGGGGCTCACCAACACCATGCCGCTGCACGTCGAGATCCTGTACAACGAGTACAATTACGTGGCGGCGTTCGGGATCGCCTCGCTGCTGGCGCTCCTCGCGCTCGTCACCCTGGCGGGCAAGTCTTTCCTCGAATGGCGCCACGCCGATGCGCTGGCCGGACGCGGAGCCCACTGAGATGACCGCAGGTTTCGCGCCCACCACCCTGTCCCTGCGCCGCGAGGTGCAGAGCCGCCCGGTCGAGACGGCATCCGCCGAGCGCCTGCGCCAGGCCGGCACGGCGGTCCGGGTCGACGGCATCGTCAAGCGCTACGGCGGCCCGGGGCCCGCCGCCCTCGAAGGCGTCAGCCTGGCGATCGAGCCGGGCGAGCTCTTGGCGCTGCTCGGTCCCTCGGGCTCGGGGAAGACGACGCTCTTGCGCGTCATCGCCGGGCTCGAGATCCCGGACGGCGGAAAGGTGTTCTTCGGCCCGCAGGACACCACCGACATCCCGGTCCAGCGCCGCGGCGTCGGCTTCGTGTTCCAGCACTACGCCCTGTTCCGCCACCTGACGGTGTTCGAGAACATCGCCTACGGCCTGCGCTCGCGCCCCCGGGCGCAGCGCCCGCGGGAGGACGAGATCCGCCACCGGGTCGAGCGCCTGCTCGAGCTCGTCCAGCTCCCCGATCTCGCCAAGCGCTTCCCGGGCCAGCTGTCGGGCGGCCAGCGCCAGCGGGTCGCGCTCGCCCGCGCGCTCGCCGTCGAGCCCTCGGTGCTGCTCCTCGACGAGCCGTTCGGGGCGCTGGACGCCCAGGTGCGCAAGGACCTGCGCCGCTGGCTGCGGGAGATCCACCGCGAGACCGGCCAGACCACGATCTTCGTCACCCACGACCAGGACGAGGCGCTGGAACTCGCCGACCGGATCGCGATCCTCAACAAGGGCCGCATCGAGCAGGTCGGCGCGCCCCACGAGGTCCAGGACCATCCGGCCTCGCGCTTCGTGATGTCCTTCGTCGGCGAGACCGCCCGCCTGCCGGCGGAGGTCGTCGACGGCCAGGTCCGCGTCGCCGGGCACCCGGTGATCGCCGCGCAGGCCGGCTGGCCGCACGGCCCGGTCGATCTCTGCCTGCGGCCCTGGGACCTCACGGTCGGGCAGGGCGCCGGCACGCTGCCCGGCACCGTGCGCGAGTGGCGCCGCACCGGGCGGGGCACCGTGGCGGAGATCCAGCTCGACGGCGCCGAGGCCCCGGTCGAGGTCAAGGTGACGGACGTCTACGCCCCGGGCGACCGGGTGGCGCTGGCGGTGGGCGCCGCGCGGGTGTTTCCGCGCGGCTAGAGAGCCTCACGATCGCGCTGCAATCGCGAAGCTCTCCAAGTCTTTGTTTTGGCGCATTTTCTGCGACGAACCGGTTTCCACTTCGTCGGAAAATGCTCTCGGTCGAGGCCGGGCCGCGGCGGACGCGGCCCGCCGTCACCCGGCCTCGCCGCCCCGCGCGACGAGGCCGAAGCGCAGGATCTCGCCGGCGACGTGGTCGAGGCCGACGACCTTCTCGGCCGCGCCGCGCTCGATCGCCTCTTTCGGCATCCCGAACACCACCGAGCTCGCCTCGTCCTGCGCGATCGTCCGGGCGCCGGCCCGGCGCATCTCGAGAAGCCCGGCGGCGCCGTCGTCGCCCATGCCGGTCATGATGATGCCGAGCGCGTTGCCGCCCGCGGCCTGCGCGGCGGAGCGAAACAGCACGTCGACCGAGGGACGGTGGCGCGAGACCGGCGGGCCATCCTTGATCGCGACGTGGTAGCGGCCGCCCGAGCGCTGGAGCAGCATGTGGCGGGCGCCCGGCGCGATCAGCGCGAGGCCCGGCCGCACCACGTCGCCGTCCTCGGCCTCCTTGACGGCGATGGCGCAGAGCCCGTCGAGCCGGCGCGCGAAGGCGGCGGTGAAGTGCTCGGGCATGTGCTGGACGATCAGGATGCCGGGGCAGTCCGGCGGCAGCGGCTCGAGCACGTTGCGCAGGGATTCCGTACCGCCGGTCGAGACGCCGATGCAGACGACCGGCTCGGTCGCCACCACCGGACGGCGGCCGGCCACCGGGGGCAGCATCGCGTCGGCGGTGAGCTTGGCCTCGACCGAGCGGGGCCGCCCCGCGCTCCGGGGCTTGGCCCGGGCGGCGGCCCGCACGGCGTCGCAGACGCGCCGGGAGGAATCGATCAGCGCCTGGCGGGTATCGACCCGGGGTTTCGGCAGGACCGCGACCGCGCCGGCCTCCATCACCTCGGCGACGAGCTGCGAGCCCGGCTCGGCCAGCCCCGAGCAGACGATCACGGGGATCGGCTTCTGCGCCATGATCTTGCGCAGGAAGGTGAGCCCGTCCATCCGCGGCATCTCGAGGTCGAGCAGGATCACGTCCGGCAGGTCGTCGCGGATGCGCCGCGCCGCCGCGAACGGATCGGCGGCGGTGGCGAGCACCGCGATGTCCGGCGCCTCGTCCAGGATGCCGGCGAGCGTCTGGCGCACCGAGGCCGAATCGTCGACGATCAGGACCCGGATCGGGTCGCGGGCGCTCACCGGCCGCTGCCTTCGGGACGGCGGAAGATCGAGGAGGTCTCCTGGACGAGCCCGGCGGCGCCGACCCCCGCCATCGATTCCGAATGGCCGACCACCAGGAAGCCCCCAGGGGCGAGGTGCCTGGCCAGGTGCTCGACGACCTTCTTCTGCGTCGGCTTGTCGAAGTAGATCAGCACGTTGCGGCAGAAGATGACGTGCACGCCCGAATCGACCGGATAGCGGTCGTCCATCAGGTTGAGGTGCTGGAACCGGACCTGGCGGCGCAACTCGGGGACGATGCGGCCCTCGCGGCGGGCCGGGTCGCGGGCCTCCATGACGTAGCGGCGGCGGAACTCGGGCGGCACCGGCGCCAGCATGTCGGTGGCGTAGATCCCCCGCGCCGCGACGGCGAGCACCTGGGTCGAGATGTCGGTACCCAGGATGCCGTAGGTCATCTCGTGGCCGGCCCGCACCATGTCGTCGAGGACCATCGCCAGGGTGTAGGCCTCGGCCCCGATCGAGGCCGCGGCGCTCCACACCTTCAGCCGCAGCGGCCGGCCGCGGCCGCGCGCGGCGAGCCGCGGCACCGCCTCGTCGCGCAGGAAGTCGAAGTGGCTCGGCTCGCGGAAGAAGTCGGTCTTGTTGGTCGTCACGCAGTCGATCAGGTGCGTGAGCTCCTGGGAGAGGAAGCCCTCCTCGAACAGCAGCCGCCCATAGGCGTCGAGACCGTCGAGGTCGAGGGCGCGCACGCGCTTGCGCAGGCGGCCCTCGACCATCGTGCGCTTCACCGCGGGAAGCTGGATGCCGACCCGCTCCTCGATCAGCGCGGCGATCGAGCGGTAATGGCCGTCCTGCAGTACGGAGCCGATCTCAGGCTGCATCGCGGAGCGCCGGGGCGTCGCCCGCCATCAGGCGCGCGAGATCGAACACAACCACGAAGGCCTCGCCCTTGCGGCCGATGCCGGCGATGTAGTCGGCGCGCCAGCGCCCGCCGACCTCCGGCGCCTCCTCCATCCGGCCCGGATCGAGGGCGGTGACCTCGAACACCCGGTCGGCGACGACGCCGATCCCGGTCGGGCGGCCGTTCACGACGACGTCGAGCAGGATGATCCGCGTCGCCGCGGTCGGCTCCACGGGGGCGAGCCCGAGCTTGGTGCGCAGGTCGATCACCGGATAGCTGCGGCCGCGCACGTCGATCATGCCGAGGAGGAAGGCCGGGGCCTGCGGCAGGGCCGAGACCGGCCGGTGGTCGAGGATCTCCTGCACGTGGGCGATCGGGATCCCGAAGGTCTCGCGGTCGAGCCCGAGGGTGAGGTACTGCGCGGTGGCGTGGGACATCCGGGGCCGCTCCGGCGGGAAGGGGACGGAGCCGTCGACGGGCCCCGTGATGGGAAGGAAAGGGGGCCGGCATCGGCCCCCTCGGGGTCAGGCGCTGCGCTTGAAGGCGGCGTCGTCCTCGTCCTCGCCCATGTCGAAGGCGAAGCCGCCGCTGCGCGGCTGGGCCGAGCGACCGGCGGGCGCCTTGGCCACCGGCTTGGATGCGACCTTCGGGGCGGCCTTCGCGGCCACCTTGACCGGAGCCGCCATCCGGGCCGCCGTGCGTCGCAGCTGGCCGACCCCCGCCTCCAACTCCGCACTGCCTTCGCCGATGCGGAAATACGCGATCGTCGCCTGCAGCTGCTCGGCCTGCGCCGCCAGCTCCTCCGACGTCGCCGACACCTGCTCGGACGCCGACGCGTTCTGCTGCGTCACCTTGTCGAGCTGCTGGATCGCCTGGTTGATCTGCGCCGACCCCACGTCCTGCTCGCGGCACGCCGCCGTGATCTCCTCGACCAGGCCCGCCGTCCGCTTGATGTCGGGCACCAGACGCCCCAGCATCTCGCCCGCGTCCCGCGCCACCCGCACGCTGTCGGCCGACAGCGTCCCGATCTCGGCCGCCGCCGTCTGGCTGCGCTCGGCGAGCTTCCTCACCTCGCTCGCCACCACCGCAAAGCCCCGGCCATGCTCGCCGGCCCGCGCCGCCTCGACGGCGGCGTTGAGCGCGAGCAGGTCGGTCTGGCGGGCGATCTCCTGCACGATGGTGATCTTCTGGGCGATCGTCTGCATCGCCTCGACGGCACGCCCCACCGCCGCGCCGCTGGCCTCGGCATCACGGGCGGATTGCCGGGCGATGGTCTCGGTCTGGCTGGCGTTCTGGGCGTTCTGGCGCACGTTGGCGGCCATCTCCTCCATCGAGGCCGAGGCCTCCTCGGTGGAGGAAGCCTGCTCGGTCGAGCCCTGGGAGAGCTGCTCGGCGGAGGCCGACAGCTCCTGGCTGCCCGCCGACACGTTGCCGGCGGCGCCGAGCGCCTCCGACACGACGCTGCGCAGGCGCTCCAGCATGGTCTTGAGGGCGAGGCCGAGGGCATCGCGGTCGGAGAGGGGCTTGGCCTCGACGGTGAGGTCGCCGGCGGCGATCGCCTCGGCCACGGACGCGTTCGCCTTCAGATTCGCCGTCATGGCGTTGAGCGAGGCGACGAGGGCGCCGATCTCGTCCTGCGAGCGCACCGTCAGGGTCCGGGACAGGTCGCCCTCCGCCACCGCGTCGGCGAGGCCGACCGCCTCGGATAGACCGCGGCTGATCGCCAGCGCGATCCAGGTCGACGCGCCGATGCCGATCGCGAGCGATCCGAGCAGGATCACGATCAGCATCATCTTGGCGCTGTCGGCATTCGCCGCGCCCTGCACGGCCGCCTGCGTCATCTCCTGCTTGATGAACGCCGCGACCTCGTCATAGGCCTTCATGGCGGCGGCGAGCTGCTCCCGGCCCTCGCCCATGGTGAGCGTCGCGGCGCGCAGGTTGCCGCCCTCCGCGGCGATCGCGAGCGCGCGCTTCATCAGCGGGGCGGCGGCCTCGTACCGGGAGGCGAGATCGACGGCGCCCTCGCCGAGGCCCGGGGCGGCGGCCTTCGTGCGGGCGAGCTCGGCCCGGAACGCGGCCTCGAGGGCATCCGCCTCCTTGACCGCGCCGTCGAGCTCCGCGAGCGAGCCCGTCGACAGCATGAGGGCGAAGGAGCGGGTGTAGCGCAGCCAGTCGGCACGCAGGCGCTCGAAGGCGAGGGCGCCGCGCAGAGCCTCCTCGCCCCCTTCCTTGGCGAGCCGGTCGCGGAGCGCGTCGGAGGCTGCCGTCAGTTGCCGGACCTGCGGCAGGATCTCGGCCTGGTAGAACTGCGAGGCGCGGAAGTTCGAGTTGAGCGAACCCCACTTCGCCGTCTCGGCCTGGGTCCGGCCCGCCGCGGCGAGCTTGTCGGCCGCCGTCGCGAGGAGGCGCTGCTCGTCGCCGGTCGCACCGCGCTCGAGCTCGGCGCGCAGGCGGGCGAGCTCGGCGTTCTGATGGGCGAGGAGCTGGCCGAACTCGGCGATCCGCTTCGGGTCGCTCTCGAGCACGATGTTCTTCTCGGTCCGGCCGGCGGCGCCGAGGGCGTTCTGCAGGTCGGAGATCGTCCCGACCCGCTGGCCGCGCGCCGCCAGCACCTGCTGGCTCGCCGCCAGTTCGCTCAGGCGCCAGTAGCTCAGGCCGCCGGCCGCCGCGGCGAGCAGCAGCACCAGGCCTGAGGACGCCGCGAGCTTGGCCTTCACCGAGAGCTTCATCGTCTGAACTTTCCGTCGTAATCGCGAGGGCCGGGATTTCAGGCCAGGATGGCTTCGAGGTCGGGCACGATCACGAACTGGTCGTTCCACTTGATCAGGGTGCGCACGAAGTCGGGGCGGATCGCGAGGCCGACCCGCGGCATCGGCCGGGCATCCGAGAACTGGATCTCGGTGACCTCGTGGACCTTGTCGGCGGTGAGACCGACGCAGACCGGGTCGCCGTCGATCGCGAGCTCGACCACCACGATGCGGGTGTCGGGGCTCGCCGCCCGGGGCGGCAGGCCGAACCGCACCCGCAGGTCGGCGAGCGGGATGATGGCGCCGCGCACGTTGACGACGCTCGGCAGGTGGGGCCGGGCCCCCGCCACCCGGGTGGGGGG
Source organism: Methylobacterium ajmalii (assembly GCF_036448855.1). Taxonomy (NCBI): domain Bacteria; kingdom Pseudomonadati; phylum Pseudomonadota; class Alphaproteobacteria; order Hyphomicrobiales; family Methylobacteriaceae; genus Methylobacterium; species Methylobacterium ajmalii. The sequence goes on along the minus strand of NZ_JAZFXT010000068.1, from coordinate 135,417 downwards.
CAGGGGATCGATGATCTCGCGCACGAGCCCCGCATCGATCGCGAAGATCTCGTCGGCGATGCCGACCATCAGCGCCTGCACGCGGGTGCCCTCCTGCGCGGCGGCGCCCGGGACGGCGGGGGCTTGCGGGCTCTCGGCCCGGGCGGCGAGGGACATCAGGCGGCCTCGGTCAGGTTGGAGCCGTGCAGGTCGATCCCGGCCCGGGCCTGGCCGGCGGCCAGGAGCTGGGGCACGTCGAGGATCAGGGCGGCGCTGCCGTCGCCCAGGATGGTGGCGCCGGAGAACATCGTGACGTCGGCGTGCAGCTTCGACAGCGACTTGATCACCGTCTGGTGGCTGCCGACGATCTGGTCGGCGACGAAGCCGACCCGCTCGCCGGCGAGCGCCGTGATGATCACCATCTGGTGCGGCTCGGACGGGACGTCGCAGCCGAACAGCTCGCGCAGGCGCAGGTACGGCACCAGCTCGCCGCGGATGTTGAGCAGGCTGCGGCCCCGCGCCTCGCGGTCGGCCTCGGGCAGCTCGACGCATTCCTCCACCGCCGAGAGCGGGATGACGTAGTGCCCGTCGCCGACCCGGATCAGCAGGCCCTCGATGATCGCGAGGGTCAGCGGCAGCCGCAGGGTGAAGGCCGAGCCGGCGCCCTGCTGGGTCGCGAGGTCGATCGAGCCGCGCAGGGACTCGATGGTCTTCTTCACCACGTCCATGCCGACGCCGCGGCCCGACAGGGCCGAGACCTCCCGGGCGGTGGAGAAGCCCGGCGCGAACAGGAACTGGTGGACCTCGTGGTCGCTCAGCGGGGTGCCGGGGGACAGGAGGCCGTTCTCCTCGGCCTTGGCGCGGATGCGGGCGGTGTCGAGCCCGGCGCCGTCGTCGCGCACGGTGATCAGCACCTGGGCGCCGGCATGCTCGGCCTTGAGCAGGATGCGCCCGGTCGGGGCCTTGCCGCCGGCGGCGCGGCGCTCGGGCGCCTCGATGCCGTGGTCGATGGCGTTGCGGATCAGGTGGACGAGGGGGTCAGCCAGGCGCTCGATCACGGTCTTGTCGAGCTCGGTGTCCTCGCCCTCGGTGACGAAGGCGACCGGCTTGCCGAGGTCGCGCGAGAGGTCGTGCACGAGGCGGCGGAAGCGGCCGAAGAGCGAGCCGATCGGCACCATGCGGATGCCCATCGTGGTGTCGCGCAGCGCCGCGGCCAGGCGCTCGATCTCCTCCGCCACCGCCTTCACGGCGGGGTCCGAGCGCAGGGCGGCGATCTGGTTCAGCCGCGCCTGGGCGATGACGAGCTCGCCGACCCGGTCCATCAGCGCGTCGAGGCGCTCGGCCTGGACCCGCACGGTGGTCACCGCCTGGTCGTCGGTGCGTCGGGCGGCGGCGGGCGGGGTGCGGGCCTCGGCCTCGGACGGGGCGGCAGGCGAGGCGGCGGGCATCGGCTCGTCCGCCGCGGGCTGGACGGGGGCCGGGGCCGACGCGGCCGAACCCGCCGTCTCGAGCGATCCGGTCGCCTCGACCGATCCGGTCGCCTCGACCGGCAGCATGGTGAGCGTCATCTCGTCCGAGACGAACAGGAAGACGTCCTCGATCGCCTCGCGGGTGACGCTGCCGGGCATCACCACGTCCCAGCCGAGATGGAGCCGCGCGGGGTCGAGGGCGGCGAGGTCCGGCACCGCGTCGGTGCGGGCGGTGACCGACCGGGCGCCGAGATCGCGCAACTCGTCGAGGAGCGCCAGCGGGTTGGTGCCGTTGCGCAGGATGTCGGGGTCGAAGGCGAGGCCGAGATGCCAGTCCGGCCGGTCGGCCGCCGTCTCCGGACACGGCGCCTCGGCGGGGACCGGCACCTGCGGCGCGTCCGCCCCGGCACCGGGCCGGACCAGGCGCTGCAGCTCGTCGAGGATCGCCGCGCCGATCACCGCGTCGGTGCCGTCCGGGTTCTCGATCAGGAGGCGGATGTAGTCCTTGGCCGAGAGCGACACGTCGATCAGGGGGCGGCTCACGCTGACCTCGCCCTGGCGCACGAGGTCGAACGCGGTCTCGAAATCGTGGGTGAAAGTCGCGACCTGGGCGAAGCCGAACATCGCCCCCGAGCCCTTGATGGTGTGGAGCGCGCGGAACGCGGTGTCGATCAGCGCCCGGTCCTGCGGCCGGTCGCCGAGGTCGAGGAGCGTCGATTCCAGCCGGTCGAGGAGCTCGGTGGCCTCCGTCAGGAAGACCTCGGCGGGATCGATGTGGGTCATGGCGGCACCGGATCACGCGGGCGGCGCGGGGGTGGCGCGCACCCCGCCGACGAAGCGGGACCGCCACCCCGGCGCGCCGTCTGTCGCAGGGTTCATGACCGCAACCTGGCGCCGACGTCGATAAATTTCTGTAAATCAGATGCAAGTTTAGCGAAATCGGGATGGAACCGTTCAGCCCGATGCCCAATGTAGACGGAGCGTTAACCGCGATTCCCCCGACGCGCTCGACAGGGGTAGGGAGGGCGGGAGACGGCGTCCTTCCGCGCATCCTGGCGCCGCGGGCGGCGAGACGGCGGACGAGACCTGTGTGCGGTCTTCGCCGGTGCTGCGGCGCGAGCGATCGACGGGCGTTCCGCCACGCATTGATCCCGGCGCGCCGCTCGGGCGCCCCGGGATGGGCAACGCGGATGCAATGGGGGGAGCCGGGGCCCCGGAGGGCGCGGAGGGCGAACCGCCGCGCCGGCTCAGCGCCGCACGAGCTTCGTCACCACCGAGACCAGCTGCTCGGGCTTGAACGGCTTGGTGATCCAGCCGGTCGCGCCGGCGGCCTTGGCCTGCTGCTTCACGCCGTCGTTCGACTCGGTGCTCAGAAAGACGATCGGCAGGCCCGACAGCGCCGGAACGCCGCGCAGCCGGCGGATCAGCTCGAGCCCGTCCATGACCGGCATGTTCAGGTCGGTGATGACGAGGTCGACCGGCTCGGCCTGGGCCTTCCTCAGGCCCTCGGCGCCGTCGCCGGCCTCGAGGATGGTGTGCCCGGCCGGGCTCAGCGCGACCCGGATCATCTGCCGGATGCTGGGGGAATCGTCGACCGTCAGGATGGTGGCCATGGTGCTGCTCGAGCGCTTCAGTGTCCGGACAGGGGAGGGGCGAGGTCGGACAGGGACACGCCCGCCCGATCGAAGGCGGCGCTCGCGGCCGCCGAGAGGCCGGTGACGCGCAGCGACCCGCCCGACCGGCGCGCGGTGCCGACCGCGGCGAGCACGACCTGCACGAAGGTCACGTCGACCCGCACCACGCCCTCGCCGTCGACATCGACCGGTCCGGCCGCCAGGGCGGCGCCGAGCCGCGCCTGGATCTCGGCCGCGGTGCGGATGTCGCAATCGTCCGGCAAGGTCAGTGTGTAGCGATCGGACATTCCACGCTCCGACAACCCGGCAACGTCGACACGGGAGAACGTGTCCTCTTCCGCGAGATACGCGCTCCAGGCGTAAAGATTCGATGTACGTAGACCGCGTCGACCGGGGAGGACGGCAAGGCACCGGCAGTCGCCGATGTACCGACGTCCGCGGACAACACTTCTCGATCGTGCGCCGCACGGGCCCGCTACTGCAACTAACGCACCGCAAGCGAGGGATTTTTCGTCCGCTGTCACGCGCGACATAACCCTTCGTTCAGCTCAAGGAGGCTAGTCATCGACGGTACGAGGACGACGCGAAGCGAGACGGCGGCCCGCGCCCTCTCGCCGTCATAGGATGATGCCGACGATGCAGACCCAGCTTCCCCGGCACCGGGCCGCGGAGCGCCCGCCGATCCTTTCGCCGGAGAACGCGGCCTTCCTCCAGGACTGGCTCGGCCTCTCGGCGGTGCAGCGCCGCGCCCTCGACGCCCTCGTCGGCGAGATCGACGGGGTGACGGCCCATACCGAGAGCCACGTCCAGGACCTGTCCGGGCGCTTCCAGCGCATCGCCGCGGCGAGCCGCGAGCAGGAGGGCATCATCGCCGGGCTCGCCGACGCCGTCCGCTCCGTCACCATCGACGAACGCAAGCTGTCGCTGTCCGAGGTCTCGGCGGGGTTCGAGGCGACGTTCTCGTCGCTCTCCACCAAGGTCGCCGCCCTGTCGGAGCGGGGCGAGGCGATGGTCTCGACCCTCGACGGGCTCTTGGGCACGCTCGGCCGGATCGAGTCGAGCGTGGTCGAGATCGACAAGATCAACCGTCAGACCAACCTGCTCGCGCTCAACGCCAAGATCGAGGCGGCGCGGGCGGGTGACGCCGGCCGCGCCTTCGCGGTGGTCGCCGACGAGGTGCGCGACCTCGCCAAGTCGATCAGCGCGGTCTCGAGCGGGGTGCGCGAGCAGATCGGCGCCATCGCCGGGGGCCTGCGCGGCAGCCACGCCGCCATGCGGGAGATCGCCTCGGTGGACGTCTCCGACGAGAGCCGCGCCGCCACCGCGCGGTTCCGCACCGTGATGGAGACCCTGGCGCAGCAGGGCGACCGCTTCGCGGCGATCCTCGACGGCACCGCCCGCACCACCGGCGAGATCACCGCCGACGTCTCGGCCGCGCTGGTGGCGATGCAGTTCCAGGACCTCGCCAAGCAGCGCCTCGACAACATCGCCCGCTGCCTCGCCGCCCTGTCGGCGGCCCTGGCCGAGCAGGAGGGGCGCACCCCGCTCGCGGCCGATCCGGACGAGGCCCCGGACGCCGCCTGGGCCGAGCGGATGATCGCCGCCGTGACCCTCTACGAGATCCGCGAGCGCCTCGGCCAGCGGATCCTCGGCCGGCCGGCCGGGCAGGAGCCGGCCGCCGCGAGCGGCGCGGACGACGACGGGATCGAGCTTTTCTGACGGCGCGGGCGCCCGGTCCCCGACCGGGCCGCCGGCCGAGTCCGTCCCGGATGGAACGACGAACCGGAAGCCGCGTCGTCGGACAACGGCCTACCGCGCCACCCGCCGGTTGCGGGCCTCCTCGACGCTCGCCACCTCCTGCGCCCTCAGGCGGTCGACGAAGACCGTGGCGGCCCGGGCGATGTGCTGGCGCGAGAGCCGGTCGGCGGCCTCGCCGTCTCCGGCCGCGATGGCGGAGAGGATCGCCGCGTGCTCGTCCCAGATCCGGGCCGGCATCGCCTCGTCCTCGCGCAGCACCTCGCCCATGATCCGCTTCAGGTGGTTGAAGTGCGGCGCCGCCGTCTCGACGATGATCGGGTTCTCGGCGATCTCGCCGAGGAAGCGGTGGAAGGCGATGTCGGCGGCGATGAGGTCGGCGACCGAGCCGCCTTTCGCCGCCGCCTGCCCGGCGGCGACCAGCGGCGCGCCCTCCCGGCCGGCGCGGGCCGGGTTGCGCTCGGCCGCGAGCCGGGCCGTCAGGCCTTCGAGCACGCCGCGGACCTCGTACAGGTTCTGCACGAACGACGCCTCGAGGGGCGCCACCACGAGGCCGCGCCGCGGCGCGTCGCGCACGATGCCGTGGTTGCGCAAGAGCAGCAGCGCCTGCTGCACCGGCTGGCGCGACACCCCGTAGGCCTCCGCCAGCTCGTCCTGGATCAGCCGGGTGTTGGGCGCCAGCCGCCCCTCGGTGATCTCGCTGAAGATCGCCCCGTAGACCTGCTCGACCAGCCGGTGGCGCGTCAGGCTGCGGGCATCCGTCTCGACGGCCATGGCCGGATTCCTCACGCGGGTACGCTCCGCGAACCGTGTTGCGCAAACCGGGCGCCCGTGCAATACCGAATTCCAAATTCGAATTCCGAATTCAATAACGCCGCGACGCCATCGCGAGCATCGGGATTCCCGAGGGAGAGACGCCATGACCGACAAGAGGCCGACCGATCCGCGCCCGACCGGCCTGCACCGCCGCCGCCTGCTGGCCACCGGGCTGGGAGCGGTCGCCCTCGCGGCCGGCGGTTTCCCCCGGCCCGCCCTGGCGCAGGGCCGGACGCTCGCCTTCAAGCTCGGCACCGACCTGCCGGTGCCGCATCCGGTCAACGTCCGGCTCAAGGAGGCGATCGCGGCGATCGCCGGCGAGACCAACGGCGCGGTCGAGATCAGCCTGTTTCCGTCGAACCAGCTCGGGAGCGACTCGGACATGCTGTCCCAGATCCGCTCGGGGGCGCTCGAACTCGCGACCTTCCCGGGCACCGTGGTCTCGACCCTGGTGCCGGCGACCTCGCTCACCGGCATCGGCTTCGCCTTCACGCGCTACGACACGGTCTGGGCGGCGATGGACGGCGAGGTCGGCGGCTACATCCGCCGCGCGATCGAGAAGGCGAACCTGGTGCCGTTCGAGGCGACCTGGGACAACGGCTTTCGCCAGATCACCACCAGCACCAAGCCGATCCGCACGCCCGAAGACCTCAAGAACTTCAAGATCCGCGTGCCGGTGGTGCCGCTCTGGGTCTCGATGTTCTCCGCGCTCGGCGCCGCGCCGGTGAGCATCCCGCTGAGCGAGGCGTATTCGGCGCTCCAGACCCGGATCGCCGACGGCCAGGAGAATCCGCTGGCGCTGATCAACTTCGCCAAGTTCTACGAGGTGCAGAAATACTGCTCGCTCACCAACCACGCCTGGGACGGGTTCTGGATGATGGCGAGCGGCCGCGTCTGGAAGGGCGTGCCGGCCGACGTGCGGGCGATCATGGAGAAGCACCTCAACGCCGCGGCCCTGCGCGAGCGCGACGACATCGCGAAGGCCAACCGCGACGTGCAGAAGGAGCTGGAGGGGCGGGGGCTCATGTTCAACACAACCGACCCGAACGCCTTCCAGTCGGCGCTCAAGGCGACGAAGTTCTACGGCCAGTGGCGGGAAAAGTTCGGGCCGGAGGCCTGGGCGCTGGTGCAGAAATACGCCGGCGATATCGGATAACTGCTCGCCACTGATTGCTCAGTGGCAATCTTGACGATCACCATTCCTCCAATCTCCAAACCTCATCCTGAGGTGTTGGCGATCGCAGATCGCACGCGATCGAAGATCGACTGACCTCGAAGGAGGGCTCCAGTGATCGCAGAGGCCTCTGGAGCCATCCTTCGAGGCTCGTTTCACTCGCACCTCAGGATGAGGTTCCGGGTGGGACGAGCCATACGGCGACCGACCGAACCCATCTCGCGCCGAGAGACCAGACGAGGACGACCACGATGAGGGATGTGCTCACGCCCGGGCAGATGCTCGCCGTCCAGGCGCGCCTGCAGCCCGACCGGATCGGCGCGCGCGACCTCGAACGCGCGATGACGTTCCGGCAGTGGAACGCCCGCGCCTGCCGCCTCGCCAACGCGCTCCTGGGCCTCGGCCTGGGCAAGGGCGAACGGGTGGCGGTGCTGGCCTACAATTGCGTCGAGTGGCTGGAGATCTACGCCGCGATGGCGAAGGCCGGCCTCGTCGCGGTGCCGATCAACTTCCGGCTGGTCGGGCAGGAGGTGCGCTACATCCTGGAGGATGCCGAGGTCTCGGCCCTCATCCTGCAGGACGAGCTCGCCGGCACGATCGAGGAGATCCGCGCCGACCTGCCGGTGTCGGACTCCCGCGTGGTGTGGTTCGGGGCCGCACCCTGCCCGGCCGGCTTCTCGGCTTACGAGGACCTGATCGCGCGGGCCCGCGAGGACGAGCCCGGCATCGCCGTCGATCCGGCCGATCCGTGGATGCTGATGTACACCTCGGGCACCACCGGCAAGCCGAAGGGGGCGATCCGCTCGCATCGCGGCGCCGCGATGCTGTCGCTGATCACCGAGATCGAGCTCGGCATCCACCGGCGCGATTCGGCGCTCCTGGTCATGCCCATGTGCCACGCCAACTCGCTCTACTTCTTCGGCGCCTTCAGCTATTGCGGCGGCGTCACCAGCGTATACTCGCGAAAAAGCTTCGATCCCGAGCATTGCGTGCGGGCGCTCGCCGAGGGGGGTGCGAGCTTCACCTCCCTGGTGCCGACCCACTACGCGATGATGCTGGGCCTGAGCCGGGAGGCCAAGGCGCGCCACGACCTCACCCGCATCACCCGGCTGATGATCTCCTCGGCGCCGGCCCGGCCCGACACCAAGCGGGCGGTGATGGAGTTCTTTCCCAATTCCGGGCTCTACGAGCTCTACGGCGCCACCGAGGTCGGCTGGGCGACGATGCTGCACCCGCCCGAGCAGTTCACCAAGCTCGGCTCGGTCGGGCGCGAATGCGTCGGCTCGGCGCCGATCAGGCTCCTCGACGAATCCGGCCGCGAGGTGCCGGACGGCGAGGCGGGCGAACTGTTCTGCTCCAACCCCTACCTGTTCGACGGCTACTGGAAGCTGCCGGAGAAGACCCGGGAAGCGTTCCGCGGCGAGTACTGCACCGTCGGCGACATGGCCCGGCGCGACGCGGACGGCTTCATCCATCTCGTCGACCGCAAGAGCAACATGATCATCTCGGGCGGCGAGAACATCTACCCCTCCGAGGTCGAGGCCCTGCTCGGCGGCCACCCGGCGGTGCACGACGTCGCGGTGGTGGGGCTTCCCGACGAGACCTGGGGCGAGCGCGTCCACGCGGTGATCGTGCCGCGCGACGGCGCTTCGGTCACCGAGGCCGAGATCCTCGGCTGGTGCAAGGATCGGCTCGCCGGCTTCAAGCGCCCGCGTACGGTCTCGTTCCTGGAGGACGCGGCGATGCCCCGCACGGCGACGGGCAAGACCCTGCACCGCAAGCTGAAGGAGCGGCTGGTGCGGGGGGAGGGGTGATCGCTGCCGTGTCCGTGCCCGCTCGGAGAACAAAGCGCGGGCGTCCCCTCTCCCCGCGGGCGGGGAGAGGGGAAGGACGCCCGATCTCGGTGCCGGCAGCGGATCCGGACTTCGTGGATCTGCAAAGATGCCGACCTCACCCGGACCGACTTCCTGGGTGAGCACGACGCGCCCAGGGCGCGAACGACGACGTAACGGGAGGAAAAACCCATGAGCCAGCAGGCCACCGTCCAGGACCTCAACGCCGACGCGCAATCCTGCGCCGCCTGGATCGCCCGGTTCCTGAAGGCACGGGGCGTCGACCGGGTGTTCGGGCTCCAGGGCGGCCACATCCAGCCGATCTGGGACCATTGCGCCCGCCTCGGCATCCGCATCGTCGACGTGCGCGACGAGGGCGCCGCGGTCCACATGGCCCACGCGCATGCCGAGCTGACCGGGGAGCTCGGGGTCTGCATGGCGACCGCTGGGCCCGGCGTCACCAACTGCGTCACCGGCATCGCCAACGCCTCGCTCGCCCGCGTGCCGGTGCTGCTGATCGGCGGCTGCACCTCGCGGGCCCAGGCCAATCTCGGGCCGCTCCAGGACATCCCGCACGTCGACATCCTGCGCCCCGTGACCCGCCAGTCGCGCACCGCCCGGGTCGCCGACCAGGTGATCCGCGAGCTCGACGAGGCGGTGGCCCGGGCCATGGGCGATCTGGCCGAGCCGGGCCCGGTCTACATCGAGATCCCCACCGACGTGCTGCGCGCCCACGTGCCGCCGCAGCTCGTCCTCGACGACTGGATGCGGCCGAAGGCGCCGCGCGTCCTGCCGCCCGATCCGGCGGGCGTGGCGCAGGCCGTCGACGCGCTGTGGGGCGCGCGTCGCCCGCTCGTGGTGAGCGGGCGCGGGGCCAAGCAGGCGGGGCCCGAGCTGGTCCGCCTCCTCGACGCGCTCGGCGCGGTCTACCTCGACACGCAGGAGAGCCGCGGCCTCGTGCCGGCCGACCATCCCGCGACCGTCGGCGCGATGCGGGCCGCGGCGATGACCGAGGCCGACGTGGTCCTGGTGGTCGGCCGCAAGCTCGACTACCAGCTCGGCTACGGCTCGCCGGCGGTGTTTCCCAACGCCCGCTTCGTGCGGATCGCCGACACCGCCGGCGAACTCGTCGACAACCGCCGCGGCGAGCCGGAGCTGCTCGCGACCCCGAGCCTGGCGCTCGCGGCGATCGTCGAGGCCGCCGGCAACCGGGCGCCCGCCCTCGATGCGGACTGGGCGCAAGGCCTGCGGGCGCGCCACGTCGCGCGCTCGACCGGCGCCACGGTCCCGCAGACCGGGGGGGACGGCCGGGTCCATCCGGCGGCGATCTTCGCGGCGATCCGCGAGGTCGCGGATCCCGATTACATCGCGGTGGCCGACGGCGGCGACCTCCTGAGCTTCGCCCGGGTCGGCCTCGAGGCGCGGACCTACCTCGATGCCGGCGCCTTCGGCTGCCTCGGCATCGGCGTGCCCTACGCCACCGCGGCCTCGCTCGCCCATCCGGAGCGGCAGGTGATCTGCGTCACCGGCGACGGAGCGTTCGGCATCAACGCGATGGAGATTGACACCGCGGTCCGCCACGGCGCCAGGCCGGTGATCATCGTGTCGAACAACGCCGCCTGGAACATCGAGCGCTACGACCAGGAGTTCAATTACGGCGGCCGGGTCGTCGGCACGCTGCTCGCCGATTCCGACTATGCGGGGCTCGCCCGGGCGCTCGGCGCCCACGGCGAGCGGGTAACGCGGCCGGAGGACCTGGCCCCGGCGATCGCACGGGCGCTCGCCAACGCCCCGGCGCTCATCGACGTCACGACCTCGCAGGTCGCGGTGTCGTCGGACGCCCGCAAGGGCCTCGGCTTCGTGCCCGACTACCAGCCGCTCACCGCCTGGGACGACGCCGAGCGGCGCCGGCGCGGCGAGAGCGTGTGAGGGCAGGGCTCACCGTGGTGCGCCGGGGGCCTCCTCCGGCGCGCCGTCGGCGGCGCCGAGCATGAACCAGACCACGGCCGCCGTCTTGATCGAGAACGGCGAGTCGCTGATCACCAGGAGCAGGCAGGTATAGATCGCCATGGCGCAGCGCAGGCGCCAGGCGTCCCGGTTGCGCGCCGGCATGAGCACGAACAGGCCCCAGGCCACGAGCGCGCCGGGCACCCCGACCTGGGTCAGCGCGTAGGCGTAACCGGAATCCGACAGGAAGAGCTTGTCGGGCAGGATGCCGAACACGCCCTCGGGCGGCAGGGAGGTGATCAGCAGCGCGGCCCAGAGCAGGCGGCCGGCCATGTCATTCTGCCAGGTCACCTGCATGCTCTCGAAGCCGTAGACGGCGAGCGCGAGCAGGACGGCGAAGGGCAGGGCGAACCAGAGCAGGCGCGGCAGGCGCCAGCCCACCCACATCGCCCCCGTGATGGCGACGCAGACATAGGCGCCGAAGCGCGCATCGGCCAGGATGATGGTGAGGGCGGCGCAGAGGAACAGCCAGGCCCGCCCCCGCATGGTGCGGCGGTAGAGCGCCCAGGCGAACAGCACGGCGCCGAAATTGCCGGCCGAGACCGGCTCGAGGAAGACCGACGAGACCCGGTGCGGCCCGAGGAAGGGCAGGATAGTGCGCGAATCCGGCCGGATGCCGCTGGTGAACAGCGAGCCGGTCAGCTCGTTGATCTCCGACGGAGACATGCTGCCGCGGGCCACGTAGTAGCGCACGATGTTGAAGTATTTCTGGTAGACGTCGAACAGGCCGTACTCGAACAGGCCCATCGCCACCACGATCACGCCGCAGGTCAGCACCGCCCGGTCGGCGTCGCGCAGGTCGGGATTGCGCCTCCCGAGATTGTAGAACACGACCGGGATCAGGAAGTCGCGCACGCCCTTCACGTCGGTCGAGCCGCGCAAAGCCAGGAGCAGCAGCCCGTAGGAGACGAGCCCGGCGAGGATCAGCCAGGGGCCGGCCCGCTCGTCGAGGGCAAAGCCCAGGGTGAGCGCGATGATCGCCACCTCGGCACCGATCACCGTGCCGCCGGAGACCGGGAAGCCCGCGGTGTTGAGGAAGCACAGGGCGGCGTTGAAGACGAGCGCGGCGACCAGCAGGGCGTGCGCGGCCCGGGCCTGGTAGGGCGCGCGCCCGTCCGCGGCGGGCAGCGCGAGGACGGCGCCCCCCTGGTACGCGGGCCCCATGCGGCTCACGCCGCCCGGACCCGGCCGGGGCGGCCTTGCCCCTGGCCGGGCTGGAGGCCGGGCAGCGCCGGCGCCCGGCGGAGCGCGGCGGGACGCCGCCGCGCCTCGACCGCGACGAGGCCGAGGAGCCCCTGCGCCCGGAAGCGGCCGGCGCCGTCGAGGGTGGCGAGCAGGCGCTCGAGGCGGCTCCGCGTCATCCGGCCGGGGGCGACGACGAGGAGGATCGCGTCGGAGGTCTCGGGGATCGACAGCCAGCCGTCGCCGTGGCCGACGTCCCGCTCGGCCACGATGATCTCCGGCCGGGTCATCCGCTCGACCCCGCGAGCGGGATCGAGCACGGCGAGCCGGCCGCGCACCGGCGCGTCGCCGGAGGGGCCGTCGCCGAAGCCGAGGCGGGCATGAGCCTGCTCGGGCACCAGCAGGGCCGGCTCGCCGAGGCGGAGCAGGAGGTCGGTGAGCACCTCGGCCGCGTGCAGGCGCTCGGGGCCGAGCCCCTCTGACACCACCGTGACGACGACCGCCTGGGCCCGGCCGGACAGCCGCGTGCGCAGCTCGCGGGCGGCGGTGACGAGGGCCTCCTCGGCGCTGGCCCCCCGGCCGGCCCGGCCCGGCCGCGCCAGCCGGGCCCAGACCGGCGCCCCGGCGGCGCCGAGGGCCGCGACCGTCGTGATGTTGCCGCGCCACAGGTCGTACAGGAAGCCGAGGATCAGCCCGAGGACCGCCCCGAACAGGCCGGCCGCCACCACGACGATCGGGGCCGGCGTGTCCGAGGGCTTGAGCGGCACGGTGGCGCGCGAGACGATCTGCGAGTTGCTCGGGTTGATCGATTGCTGCTGCTCGAGGTCCTTCGTCCGGTCGAGGACGAGGTTGTAGGTGCGCCGGATCGCCTCCGCCTCGCTCTCGAGCTGGCGCAGGCGGATGCCCTCCTGGTTGCTGCTGGTCTGGGTCTGGATCAGCCGCTCGGCCCGGGCGCGCAGCTGGCGCAGCGATTCCTCGCCGCGGCGCAGGTCCTCCTCGATGGTGCGGCGGATCCGGTCGGCCTCGGCCGCGATCAGCCGGGCGGTGGCGGCGCGCTGGGCCGACAGCGCGATCATCTGCGGGTGGTTCGGCCCGAGGCTGCGGGAGAGCTGGGCGATCTCCTGGAGGTTCTGGGCGTACTGGGTGCGCAGGGACACCATCACCTGGGAGGTGTCGGATTCCGGCACCGCCTGGCCCTGCCCGTCGGGGGTGCGCAGCTGGCGCACCACCTCGCGCCGGGCCGAGAGCCGGGCGAGGTTGGTCTCGGCGGCGGTGATCTGGGTGTAGAGGTCCTTGAGCTGCTGCGAGACCAGGAGGCCGGCATCGCCCGAGGCGATCAGGCCCTTCTCGGCCCGGTAGCGCTCCACCGCCACGTCGGCCCGGTTGAGCTGCAGGCGCAGGTCGGCGGCCTGGGTCAGCAGCCCCTCGTTGGCCCGGCGCACCGCCGAGACCCGGTCGCGGGCGCCGATCTCGAAGAACTGCGCCGCGATGGTGTTGGCGATCTCGGCGGCGCGCCGGGCATCCGGGTAGCCGACGGTGAGCTGGAAGTTGAACGAGTTCTCGACCCGGCGCACCACGATGCGCTTGCGCAGCGCCTCCAGCGCCACGACCGCCGGATCGGCGCCGGGGGGCGCCCCGCGGGTGAGGACCGGATCGTGGTCGAGGTCGAGCTGCGCCACGACCGCGTCGAGGAGCTTGGTCGAGAGCAGGATCAGGGACTGGCTCTCGAGGTTGGCGAAATCGAGCTGGGCGGGGGCGTCCTGGCGCGACAGGCCGCGCCCGACGATCTGGAGGGCCTGCGGGTCGATCAGCAGCTCGACGGTGGCGCGGTAGGTCGGCACCTGGCGCAGGGCGAAGAGGCCGCCGAGCAGTCCCATCGCGCAGGCGCCCGCGACGATCCACAGCGCGCGCCGGCGCGCCGAGCCCCACAGGTCCGCGAGGGTGCCGCCGGTCCGGCGGGGGAGCGCCGCGGCGGGCTCTGCCGTCGCCATCTCGTAGCCCTGGCTCATGCGATGTCCGATCGATGGCTCCGCGACGCGCGACACCGGTTTCCGTCTCGGGGCGACGATCGCCGCCGCCCCCACTTGCCGAGATCCCACTTGTCGAGATCCCGCCGAATCAAAGGCCGGACCCGATCACTTCAGGACCGGTCGAGACCTCGTTTGATCCCGATGCCGGATCGGAACGATCCGATCCCGCGCATGTCCGGATCGACGATATCTTGCCCATGACCGGTCAAACACCGACCCGCCCCGGCCATCCACCGGCGAAGAGGCCTTCTTCGACCGCCTCGCACCCGGTGGGGTGTGGCAGACAACTTAGTCGCGGTTCGGTTACCGATCCGGCCGCCGATCCGGCGCCCGGACCATGCCAATCTGAGACATCCCGGCGGTCAGGGCGTCAGCGCCGCGGGCGCCCCCGCCGCGAGGCGCCCCACGGGCCCGGCCTCGGCGAGGCGCGCGTCGTTGCGCCGGAACCAGGCGAGGGCCGGGCGCTCGATCAGGCGGTGGGCCAGGGCCGCGAGCGGGACCGTGGCGGCGACGAGGCCGGCCGCGACCGCGAGGTTCGCCGCCCCGGATCCGAAATCGAGGTAGCGGTCGTGCCCGATGACGACCGTCCGGGGCAGGCCGGTGCGCGCCTCGAGGGCGTGCATCGCGGTGGTGAAGACCTGGATCAGCGGGACGTGCAGCAGGTAGACCGAGAACGACCACAGGCCGAGGCGCTGGGGCAGCCCGGCGCGGGCGAGGCCCGACACCGCGCCGCGCTGGTGCGAGAACAGCGCGATGGAAGCGGCGAAGACGAGGCTCGCCCCGTAGGCGAGGGGGCCGGCCGGCATCGTCGCCACGAGGAGCGCCACGGCGAGGACGGCCCCCGTCTCGGCCGCCGTCGCGGCGGGGCGGGGGAGCCGGACGGCGTCGCGCAGGGTGTAGGCGAGGCAGCCGAGGAACATGTCGAACAGGCAGCGCACGATGCCCCAGTTCTGGATCACGAACAGCGTGCGCGGGCTCAGCCACCACAGCGCCATCGCGCTCGCGCCCGCCAGGGCCGCGAAGACGAGACGCGCCCTCGGTCCGGCCGCCATCACGGTCAGGGCGAGGAGCAGCGAGGCGTAGAACTCGACCGCGATGCTCCAGGACGGGAAGTTCCAGCTGTAATCGCCGAAGGTGCGGAAGTTGTGCAGGAAGGCCAGGTGGGTCAGGATCTCGACCGGCCGGTGCCCGGCCCCGAAGGGCGGCGTCGCCACCGGCAGGCCGGCATGGTGCGAGAGGTAGACGTGGCGCGCGCCCTCGAGCGCGACCATCAGGGCGAGCGTCGCGGCGTGCAGCGGCCAGAGCCGGCCGAAGCGCAGCAGCCCGAAGCGCAGCAGCCTGTGGCGCCACACCTGGCGGCCCGTCGCCAGACGGTCGCCGTAGGCGTGCAGCAGCACGAAGCCCGACAGCACGAAGAAGATGTCGACGCAGGCTTGCAGGTTCGGGAACCAGGCCTGCCCCTGCAGCGGGTGGGCGAGCGGCATGTGGAAGAACACCACGCCGAGCGCGCAGACGCCCCGCACCCCGTCCAGCGCCTCGAACCGATCTGAGCCGTCACGCCCGCGCATCGCCCACCATCCGTCCCGTTTCCGCACGACCCCGACCGATTCCGGGAATCCGGGTACGGGGCATCGCGCCGGACCCGCAGGATCGGTGCCGACGGCGAGATCATCCGCCCCGTGAAACGGCTTAACCAGATCGATATAAGGGATTTGATTTCCGGACTGTAACTCTCTAGTCTGCCGCACCAGTCGATGAGGACCGGTCATGGTTTCTGCGCAGGACATACGGACGATTCTGGCGCGCCACGGCACCCTCGGGATCACCCTCGACCGTCTTTCCGAGGACGACGACCTGTTCGACAACGGCCTCGATTCGTTCGGGGCGGTCCAGGTGATGATGGACCTGGAAGAACATTTCGAAGTCGAGTTCCCGGAAGACCTCTTGAACCGCGACGTCTTCTCCACGATCCGCTCGCTGCGGGACCTCGTGTCGTCGCAGGTGCAGCGCAAGGCGGCGTGACTGCGCGCGAGCCTGCACGCCGCCGCCGCGGCAGTCCGGCGCGCAGCCGTCACCTTGTAGAGGGACCGCCGACGCAGAGGGCGTCGATCATGCCTCTTCCCTCGCGGAACAAGCCTTCCGGCTCAGATCCTGCCTGATCCGCTCCCGCCGTCTCGCCCCACCCTCAGGCCGAGGGCGGGACAAGACCCGGCCCGGGCCGGGCAGGCGCGTCAGTTGAACTTGCCGCTCGCCGCCGCGCCGTCCGGCCCGGTGATCTGGACGACGCCCTTCGGGCTCGCGCCGAGCGCCACCTCGGCCTCGCCGGCGAGGCCGGCCCCGGACGGGGCCAGGACGACGCGGGCGGGCTTGCCGCCGACCACCAGGATCGCCGTGCCCTTGAAGCCGGCCGGGGCCACCGCCTTCTCCTTCGCGTCGTAGATCGTGACCTCGACCCGCCGGTCCCTGGTCACGAGCTCGATGTGATAAGGGCCCGCATCGGCGATGCGCCCGCCGTTGTGGCCGGTTCCCTCGTGGGCGCAGGCGTGGTGGGCGCAGAAGGGCAGGGCGACGGCCAGGGTGCCGGCGGTGAGGAATCGGCGGATCAGCATCGTGTCTCTCTCCGTATAGGGGGAATCAGTAGAGGTCGGCCGGCGCGGCGCCCGCCGGCGCGTGCGCCGGCGTGGCATCGCGCGCCGCCATCAGGCGCTCCAGCGGGCGGCGGCCGAAGCGCAGGATCAGCACCGGCGTCAGCAGCGCGTCGAGGAGGGTGGCGCTGACGAGCCCGCCGAAGATCGTCACCGCGACCGGATGCAGGATCTCCTTGCCGGGGCTCGCCGCGTCGGTGAGGAGCGGCACCAGGGCGACGCCGGCCGAGAGCGCGGTCATCAGCACCGGGGTCAGCCGCTCCAGGCTCGCGCGCACCACGAGGCCGGGGCCGAACGGCACGCCCTCGTGCAGCGCCAGGTTCAGGGTGTGGCTGACCTTGAGGATGCCGTTGCGGGCCGCGATGCCGGTGAGCGTGATGAAGCCGATCATCGAGGCGACCGAGAGCGGCTGGTCGGCGAGCCACAGGGCCGCCACCGACCCGACCAGCGCCAGCGGCACGCTGCCGAGGATGATCAGCGCCAGCGCGGCCGAGCGGTAGCGGCTGTAGAGCAGCGCGAAGATCAGCCCCAGCGAGACCAGCGACAGGGCCCCGATGGTGCGGCTCGCCTCCTCCTGGGCCTGGAAGGTGCCCTCCAGGCTGGTGAACACCCCCGGCGGCAGGGTCTCGGCGGCCACGGCCTTGCGGATCGCCGGCACGATGTCGGCCATGTCGGACCCGGGCACGGTGTTCGCCATCACGACGAGGCGCCGGCGGCCGTTCTCGCGCAGGATCTGGTTCGGGCCGTCGGTCTCGCGGATGTCGGCGACCTGGCGCGCCGGCACCCAGCCGGACGGCGTCTCGACCAGGAGGTCGCTCAAGGTCGCGGTGGTGCGCTGCGTCTCGGGCAGGCGGATGACCACGTCGAACCGGCGATAGCCGTCGACCACCGTCGAGACCAGGCGGCCGTTGGAGAGCCGGCTGATCTGCTCGACCAAGGCCGCCGGCTGCACCCCGTAGAGCGCCGCCCGGCCGTAATCGACCCGGATCTCGAGCTGCGGAATCCGGGTCTGCTTCTCGATCTGCAGGTCGGCGAGGCCGGGAATCGCCCGCATCCGCTCCTGCAGCGAGGCCGCGACGCGCCTCAGGGAATCCAGGTCCTCGCCGAAGATCTTCAACGCGATCTCGGCCCGGACGCCGGACAGCATGTGGTCGAGCCGGTGCGAGATCGGCTGGCCGACATTGACCGAGACCGGCAGCACCGCCAGCCGCCGGCGGATCTCCGCCACCAGCTCGGCCTTCGGCCGGCCGCCGCCCTTCAACGCCACTTCGAGGTCCGAGGAATGGACGCCCTCGGCATGCTCGTCGAGCTCGGCCCGGCCAGTGCGCCGGCCGACCGCCGCGACCTCCGGGATCTCCATCAGCAGCCGCTCGGCGATCGCTCCGACCCGGCTGCTCTCGGTGAGCGAGATGCCCGGCGTGAACGCCATGGTGACGGTGAACGAGCCCTCGTTGAACGGCGGCAGGAAGGCCCGCGGCAGCTGCGAGGCGGCGAGCCCTGCCGCCACGACGAGGCCCGCGACGGTGCCGACGAGCAGGCGCTGGTGGCGAAACACCACCTCCAAGGCCGCCGCGTTGAGGCGCTTGAGCGCCCGGATGAAGCGGCTCTCGTGCTCCTCCAGGCTCTTGAGACCCGGCAGCAGCCAGGAGGCGAGGACCGGCGTCAGGGTGATCGAGACGACGAGGCTCGCCAGGATCGACACGATGTAGGCCTGTCCCAGCGGCGCGAAGAGCCGCCCCTCGATGCCAGAGAGGGCAAAGAGCGGCACGAAGACCAGCACGATGATCGCCGTGGCGTAGACGATGCCGGACCGCACCTCGTTCGAGGCCGCCACCACCACCGCGAAGACCGAGCGCGGGTTGCCGGCGGCCCGGTTCTCGCGCAGGCGCCGAAAGATGTTCTCGACGTCGACCACCGCGTCGTCGACGAGTTCGCCGATCGCGATGGCGAGCCCGCCCAGCGTCATCGTGTTGATCGACAGCCCGAGGAGGTGGAACACGAGCGCCGTCGTCAGGATCGAGACGGGAATCGCGGTGAGCGAGATCAGGGTGGTGCGGACGTTCAGCAGGAACGCGAACAGCACCAGCGCCACGACGGCGATCGCCTCGACCAGCACCCGCTCGACGTTGCCGATCGAGGTCTCGATGAAGTCGGCCTGGCGAAACAGGATCTTGTCGGCCGAGATGCCGGCGGGCAGCGAGGGGGCGAGGTCCTTCAACGCCGCCTCGACGGTGCGGGTCAGCGCCACGGTGTCGACGTCGGGCTGCTTCTCGACCGAGACGATGACCGCCGGCTTGCCCTGGTAGCCGCCCTCGCCGCGCTTGGCCTTCGCCGCGAAGGAGACGTCGGCCACTTGGCGCAGGCGCACCGGGGCGTTGCCGGCAGCACCCACCACAAGGTCGCCCAGGTCCTCCAGGCTCATCGTGCGGCCGATGTTCCGGATCAGGTACTCGCGCGAATACTGGTCGGTGAAGCCGCCGCCGGCATTGGTGCCGAATTGCTGGAGCGCCGCATCGAGCTGGGCGTTGGTGAGCCCGAGCGCCCGCATCGCCGCCGGGTTCGGGGCGACGCGGAACTGGCGCACCTCGCCGCCGATCGGGATCACCTGCGCCACGCCCGGCACGGTGAGGAGGCGGGGACGGAGCACGAAATCGGCGGTCTCGCGCAGCGCCATCGGGCTCACCGATTCGCCCGTGACCGCGATCAGCAGCACCTGGCCCATGATCGAGGAGACCGGGCCCATCTGGGGCGTGACCCCGCGGGGCAGCTGGTCCTGGACCAGGGCCAGCCGCTCGGCGACCTGCTGGCGGTTGCGGTAGATGTCGGTGCCCCAGGCGAACTCGACGTAGACCACCGCGAGGCCGACGCCGGAGACCGAGCGCACCCGCGTCACCCCGGGCAGGCCGTTGAGCCGGGTCTCGATCGGATAGGTCACCATCTGCTCGACCTCCGGGGGCGCGTAGCCCTCGGCCTCGACCATGATGGTGACGGTCGGCCGGTTGAGGTCGGGAAAGACGTCGACCGGGAGCCGCGTGAGGCTGAAGGCCCCGTAGAGCACCAGCACGAGGGCCAGCGCCAGGACGAGCAGGCGGTTGCGCAGGGACTGCGTGACGAGGAACGAGAACATGTGCCGCGTTCCCCTTACCGGACCTGGTCCAGGAGCTCGGCGCCCTGGACCACCACGCGGGTGCCGGGCACGATTCCGGCCTCGACCAGGACCCGGGTGCCGTCGAGGGGCGCGATGCGCACCGGCTTCGCCTCGTAGCGCTCGGCGGCGCTATGGGCGTAGACCACGTCCTGGCCGTTGGCGGTGCGCACCACGCTCGCCCGCGGCAGGGCGAGGCCGTGCCGCTCGGCGTCGGTGGCGGCCAGCACGGTGACGAACTGGCCGACCCGCAGGCCCTGCGAGCCGCCTTCGATCGCGAATTGCACGGGGATCGCCTGGTTGCGGTCGGCGAGCCCCGCGCCCTGGTAGGCGAGTGGTAGAATTCGCCCGTCGGCCATCCGCGCGGTGGCATCCGCCGCGGGCGTCAGGGCATCGAAGCTCAGCGCCTCGACCCAGAGCCGCTGCGGATCGACGATCTGGAACACCATCTGGCCGGGCGCGGCCATCTGGCCGGCGACCGCCGCGGCCTCGGCGATCACGCCGCCCACGGGAGCGACCAGCACCTCGGGCTCCTGGCGGATGCGGTCGAGGGCGGTACGGCGGTCCTTGAGGCCCTTCAGCTCGTCCTGCGCCTCGTCGAGCTGGACCTGCGAGACCGCGCCGCCAGGGCTGAGCTTGAGGTAGCGCTCGACCCGGCGCTGCACGATGGCGATCTGCTGGTCGAGCTCGCCCTGGCGCTGGCGCATGTCCGACAAATCGACCCGCTGCACCGGCGGGGTGACCAGCGCCAGCACCTCGCCCGTGCGGACCCTGGTGCCGAGCCGCGGGAAGGTGCCCGATGGCGGCGGCGCCAGGCGCCCGCCGACCGAGGACTGCACCACGCCGCTGGCGTTCGGGTCCGGGATGATCCGGCCGGGGAGGGCGATGGTGCGGCGGAACGCGCCCTCGGCCGCGACCTGGGTGCGCAGGGAGAGCAGGCGCTGGGTGGGTTTCGGCACGAACACCGCGCCGTCGGCGAGGCGCTGGGCGAGGTCGGCGGGCGGCGGGACGAGCGCCGTCCGGGTCTCGGGATGGTCCCCGTCATGCGCGAAGGCGGTGGCGCCGAGCACCAGGGTGGCGGCCAGCACCAGCACGGCGAGGACCGGCGCCCGGCGCCCGGCCCGCATCAGCGCCATGGCGGCGAGCCCGAGCACGAAGCCGCCGGCCGCGAAGAGGCCGGCGCCCGGATCGCGGGCGGCGAGTTTTTCGGTCAGGCGCTCCCCGAGCGCCTGGACCCAGCCTTCGTCGTCGTGCCCGGCGTGAGCCGGGTGCCCGGCCGGCGCCGGCGCGGCGGCCTTGCCGCCCTCGGCCGGGGCCAGGGCCACCGCCAGCGACAGCACGTCGACATCGGCGCCGGCCGTCACCGTGACGACGAGGTCGAGATGGTCCTGGCCCGGGTCGCGCGTCGCCAGCCAGGGCGCGGAGAGGCGGTAGCTGCCGTCCGCGGCGGCCTCGGCCGTGGCGGGGCCGGCCGGCGTCTCGACCTCCAGGGTGGCATCGGTGATCGGCTCGCCCGTCGCGAAGCGGTCGAGCCAGAGCACCAGGGCGTCGCCCCGGGGGATCGCCACCAGCTCGAAGACGGCGGACGCCGCCTCGCCGCGCGGCGCGATGGTCTTCGAGACCGGCGCCTGCGGGGCGCCGTGGTCGTGGCCCTCGTGGGCGCGGGCGACGGTGGGGAGGAACGGCAGCGCCAGCAGGGCGAGCGCCGCAGCCAGCGCGCGCGGCGCGGCCGGCAACCGGAACGGAACCATGGGGGGATGAACCTTCGCGAACGGACGTCGAGGGGCGCCCGCGGGAGCATCCACCCGTCAGGGCGGCGTGCCGGCGCGGAACGCGGGCGTCAGGCGAAGGATCGAGGGGGACGTGCGGGGGAATCCGGCACGATGCCGGGCGGCACCGCCTCCGCGGCGGCCGTGAGCCGGCGGGCCGGGGTGGGGGCCGGGAAGGCCGCCAGGGCGTCGGGCAGCAGGCCCGGCACGCAGCAGGACGCGCCCATCAGGCAGCACAGCCCGTTGCAGGGCCGGGCGACCGGCGTCGCGTCCGGGTCGGCGGCGGTCAGGCGCGGCCCCTGCGCGGCGACGCGCGCCTCGGCGAGCGTCAGCGCCGTCGGGGCGGGCGCGTCCAGGGACCTGTCGTGGTGGGCGTGACCCTGATGCGCATGGCCCTGATGGGCCTGCGCCGCCGACGCCCCGACCACGGACGCGCTGACGCACGCGGCGATCGTCACGATCACCGCGGCCAGCAGCCGTGCGAGGGGGAGGGGCAGGGACATAGAGCCAGGATACCAGATCCCGGCCGGGAGGGAAGCGGGTACCCCCACGCCGCCTACCAGCCCGCCACATCGAGGCCGGAGGCCGTCTGGTTCAGACGGAACGGGCGACGCCCAAGAATCCCGAACTCTCGATGGATCCCGCCCGGTTTCGCGCTGTTCGACGGCTCGTGTATTCTTATCTTAAATATAAGACCGTTATGAAATGCCATAAATGCTTGATATTACTCCATTATATATTATAATACAATCTTTGTTATGTCAAAATGAGCGATTTTGTTTTTTTGCGCAAATATCAACATCTAGCATATTCGATATAAAAGCAAATTTCCATCCGCGTCGAAGAATAATGCGCGACATATGCTTGACTGAAGATCCGACGTCCGGTCAATTGACGCTGTCGGCTTGGCATGTGTCGGGCGGCACCGTCGCGTTAGCTTGCAAAGTACCGGGCACAGAGAAAATGGCAAGATTTTACAAAGGCGTAGGAGTCGGCACTCATCTTCACGGCACGGATTTGAGAACCACAGGCATCGTCGCACGCAACCCGGGGGCGACCAGTTCGGTTAGTGCTCTTATGGCACATATCGCACAAGGCACGACCACTTCTCCGTTCATCTCGCTGACGCGCTCCTACGGCGTGGCGCGAGACTATGCGGTGAACGCGAGCCGGGCGATGCCGACGGCCTCCATTCCAGCCTACGTCTACGAGATCGATATCGACGACACCCACAACGTATCTGCGCGAGATCCGATCTTCGAGATCGCACGCAGCGTTAATAATCTATTTGCGAATATTTCCTATCAACACAATGGGGACCAGTCGTACCTGTTGGGGGTCGTGGATCCGATCGGCAACAGGGCCCGATTGCAGGCGCCGCCGCCCCAGCCTAAAACGATGGGTGGATCGAGCGCGCCGTCCCCGCGCCTGACCACAGAACTCGAAGCCCTCGTGCGGGGTCTCCGAGACGCCGAAGTTCTCATCGCCGGTATGGTGCCGCAAGCCTGCGTCATCCATCGCTACGATGAATACTGAAAAGGTGTGACGATGGCCATCCTCGGAACTGCGCCCCTCGGGATAAGCCTTCCCAACGATGTGTTCCTCAGCCACGCCGAATGGTGGAACGAAAACTCGCGGTTCGTCCTCGTCAGATTTCGTCGCCGGGGCGAGATGATGGATCTCGGATTGCGGTTCGACTTGGACAAGCTAACCTTCCTGGATGATACAGGCGATCCGGAGGCCGATCAAGTGTTGCAGTCGACGTCGAGCCGCATCAGCGAAGCCGTCTTCGACACGAAGGCAGCCTGACCGGACGCGTGCTCCGCGGCATCTCTCAGCCCGTACCGGGCGTCTTGTCGGGGTAGCGGCACAGATCGGCGATCGGGCAGCGCCAGCATTCGGGCTTTCGGGCCTTGCAGACGTAGCGCCCGTGCAGGATCAGCCAGTGGTGGGCGTTGAGGCGGTAGGGCTCGGGCACGATCGCCTCCAGCCCGGCCTGCACCTTGTCGGTGGTCGAGCCGGGCGCGAGCGGCACCCGGTTCGAGACCCGGAAGATGTGGGTGTCGACCGCGATGGTCGGTTCGCCGAAGGCGACGTTGAGCACCACGCTGGCGGTCTTCTTGCCGACGCCGGGCAGCACCTCCAGATGCGCGCGCTCCCGCGGCACCGCACCGCCGTGCTCCTCGATCAGGATGCGCGAGAGCGCGATGACGTTCTTGGCCTTGGTGTTGAACAGCCCGATCGTGCGGATGTGGTGGCGGACTGTCTCCTCGCCGAGCGCCAGCATCGCCGCCGGGTTGTCGGCTTTGGCGAAGAGCGGCGCGGTAGCGATGTTCACGCTCTTGTCGGTCGCCTGGGCCGACAGCACCACCGCGACGAGCAGCGTGTAGGGGTTGAGGTATTCGAGGTCGGAGCGCGGCTCGGGGTTGGCGGCGCTCAAGCGGGCGAAGATCTCCCTGAGCGTCGCCGCATCGACCGGCTCCGGCGTGGAGGCGCGGGCGGTGAGCGGTTTGACGAGCGCCGCCTTGGCGGAAGCTCCCTTCGCGGAGGCTGCCTTGACGGAGGCTCCCTTGGCGGCCGCCGACGCGGCGCGCCTCGCCCCGGCGGGTGCGGTGATTTGGTCGGGGGCGGCCTGCTTTCGGCGAGTCATAGGTGCCTTATATGTGGCGCATGGCGAGCGGCAAGGCACCCGACGACGCAAGGACGCGGCACCCCTATGGGCGTGACCCGGACGCGATCGAGCGTCCGGTCTATTCCGCGACCATCCGGCCGCATTGCTCGCTCTCGCGCCTCGGCTTCCGGGTCGTGATGGTGTTCTGCGGCGGCGTCGCCCTGGTGACGGGGATCGCGTTCCTGCAGATGGGGATGTGGCCGGTCACCGGCTTCTTCGGCCTCGACATCGCGGCGCTCTGGCTGGCGCTCACCCTCAACGCCCGCCGCGGCCGCTCCTTCGAGGAGGTGGTGATCAGCCAGATCGAGGTGCTGGTCGCCCGCGTCAGCCATCGCGGCGAGCGGGCCGAGTGGCGCTTCAACCCGCTCTGGACCCGGCTGCACAAGGTCGAGGACGACGAGTACGGCCTCATGTCGCTCGCCTTCGTCTCGCGCGGCCAGCGGGTGCTGGTCGCCCGCGACGCCTCGCCGACCGAGCGCCAGGTGGTGGCCGACGGGCTGACGCGGGCGCTCGCCGAGGTGAAGAAGGGGTATTAGCGGGCCCGTCCGATCCGCCCGGACGAATCCGACGCGCTTCGCAGATTTGACACCCTCCGGGTCATCCCGGGGCCGCGCAGCGGAACCCGGGATCCATAGCCGCCGACGATGCAGGATAAGGCGGAACGCCGTCCGCCTCCTTCTCAACCCTCGGAGCCTGCTTGACCGATCGATATAATCTATCCCGCCAGCAACCTCATCCTGAGGTGGAGCGCAGGATAGAAAATCCCCTCGCGATTGTGTATTTTTAAGCAAGGCTCTCAGAGGTTATGGATCCCGGCTTCTCGTCTTCGACGAGCCCCGGGATGACGCGGAGGGTGTCGATCCTGTGAGATCCCATCACAGACAGGTTCTTATTTTCGCTTTCTCGCCGGCTTGCGCAGCCACTCCGCCAGCTTGGTGAACCGCGGCTTCACCCCACCCCGCACGGCGGTCGCCACGGCCTTCGGTTGCGCCACCAGCACCACCAGCCGCTTGCCCCGGGTCACGCCCGTATAGAGCAGGTTGCGGGCGAGCATCGTGTAGTGCTGCATCGCCACCGGGATCACCACGGCGGGGTATTCCGAGCCCTGCGACTTGTGGATCGTGACGGCGTAGGCGGGGCTCAGGGCGTCGAGCTCGCCGAACGGCCAGGCCACCTCGCGCAGGACCACGGCACGCGACGCCGCATCGCGCTCCTCGAAGCCCGCGACCAGGATTTCCTCCTCGGGATCGACCCGCAGCACCACCCCGAGATCGCCGTTGAAGACCTCGCGGTCGTAGTCGTTCTGGCCCACCATCACCCGGTCGCCGGGGGCGAAGACCCAGCCGAAGCGCTCGACCGAGACGGTCGGGTTCGGGTTCAGCACCCGCTGGAGCGCCTGGTTGAGGTGGCGGCTGCCGAGCGCCCCGCGGGTCATCGGGCAGAGCACCTGCACGTCCTTGACCGGATCGAGGCCGAAGCGGCGCGGGATGCGGCGGGTGACGATCTCGACGAGCGTCTCGGCCCCGGCCTCGGGATCGTCGATCTTCACCACGAAGAAGTCGCCGTCGGGGGTGTCGGCGCCCTCCGGCATCTGCCCGGCATTGATCCGGTGGGCGCCCGTGACGATCCGGCTCTCGGCGGCCTGGCGGAAGACCTCGGTCAGGCGCACCACCGCGACGCGGCCCGAATCGATCACGTCGGCGAGCACCCGGCCGGGCCCGACCGAGGGCAGCTGGTCGACGTCGCCGACGAGCCAGAGCGCGGCGTGGCGCGGCAGGGCCCGGGTCAGCGCGTTCATCAGCGGCACGTCGATCATCGAGGCCTCGTCCAGCACCAGGAGGTCGCAGGCGAGGGGGGAATGCTCGTTCCTCTGGAAGCCGCCGAGCTGCGGGTCGATCTCGAGCAGGCGGTGGATGGTCTTCGCCTCGCGCCCGGTCTGCTCGGTCATGCGCTTGGCCGCCCGGCCGGTGGGGGCGGCGAGCAGCACCCCGGCCCCCGCCGCGTCGAGCATGCGCAGGAGCGCGTCGAGTGTGCTGGTCTTGCCGACGCCGGGGCCGCCGGTCATCACCGCGACCTTGGCATTGAGCAGCGTCGCGGCCGCCGCCCGTTGCGAGGGCGAGAGCGGCCGGCCGGTCTCGGCCTCCACCGTCGCGAGTGCGGCCCCCGCATCGATCTCGTCCCAGGGCAGGGGCGCGTCGTCGAGGGCGATCAGCCGCTCGGCGATCGCGGATTCGGCCGCGTGCAGGCCGCGCAGGAACAGGTGGGGCACGTCGGCAATCGTGTCCATCACCACCGACTCGCCGCCGATCTCCTCGACGAGGGCTGTGCGCAGCAGGCTCGCATCGACCGCCAGCAACGCGGCGGCGCGGGCGACGAGGTCGGGCACCGGCAGGGCGCAGTGGCCGTCGTCCATCGCCGCCTGGAGCGCGTAGGCGAGGCCGGCGCGCAGGCGCTCGGGCGCCGTCGGCGCCAGGCCGAGCCTGCCCGCGATGGCGTCGGCGGTGCGAAAGCCGATGCCGCGCACGTCGCGGGCGAGCCGGTACGGGTCCTCGGTCATCACCGCGACCGACTCGCGGCCGTAGGTCCTGTAGATCCTGACCGCCCGGGCGGTGCCGACGCCGTGGGCGTGGAGAAACACCATGATCTCCCGCACCGCCTTGTGCTCGGCGAAGGCGGCCGTGATCCGCGCGGCGCGCGTCGGGCCGATGCCGGCGACCTCGGTCAGGCGCTGGGGTGCTTCCTCGATCACCGCGAAGGTCTCGGCCCCGAAGGCCGCGACGATGCGCTTGGCCATCTCCGGGCCGATGCCGCGCATCTGGCCCGAGGCGAGGTAGCGGCCGATGCCCTCGACGCCAGTGGGCGGGGTCGCCGCGAGCGTGTCGGCGCGGAACTGCAGGCCGTGCTCGCGGTCGCTGACCCAGGCGCCGGTCGCGGTCACCCACTCGCCCGCCGCCACCGCGGGCGCGTGCCCGGTCACCGCCACGAGGTCGCGCCGGCCCCGCGCCTTGACCTTCAGGACGCAGAACCCGCTCTCGGCGTTGTGGAAGGTGACGCGCTCGATCGACCCGGCGAGGGCGTCGGGGGAGCGGGAGGTCGGGGGAGCGGGACGGGCCATCGGCCCTCGTGGGATCGGGACGGGCCGTCGGCCCTCGTGGGATCGGGACGGGCCGTCGGCCCTCGTGGGATCGGGACGGAGCGCGGGGGCCGCTACCCCTCCCGCTCGAAGATCAGGTTCAGGCGGGTCTGGGCGATGCGGCGGTAGCCGTGCTGCGTGAGGAGCGCCGACAGGTCGGTCTGCCACAGATCGGTGCCGTCCTCGATGACGAGGAGGCGCGGCAGCAGGGACGGGGGCGCCTGGCGCAGGAACGGCTCGAGGATCAGGTCCTCGGCGCCCTCGACGTCGAGCTTGACCGCGTCGATGCGGGTCAGGCCCTCGCCGCGCACGAGGTCGAGGAGCGGCACCGCCGGCACCCGGATCGACGCGCCCTCGTTGGTGCCGACCACCTTCAGGCTCGACTCGCCGCGGTTGCGGGGGTCGACGAACAGGGTCATGTCGCCGGCCTTGTCGGCCACCGCGCAGGCCACCGCCTTGATCGAGCCGAACGGGTTCTGGGCGATGTTGAAGGCGAGCTTGTCGAAGATGTCGGGCTGCGGCTCCACCGCCAGGATCCGCGCCCCGGGCCCGGCGAGCGCCGCCACGAACAGCGCGTAGGCGCCGACATTCGCCCCGATGTCGAGGAAGACGCAGTCCGGCCCGATCCGGCCGGCCAGGAGCTTGCGCTCGAGCGGATCGAAGAACTGCGGGGTGAAGAGCACCTTCTTCTCGCAGTTGTTGTTGTAGGGGTGCAGGCGCATCCGCGCGCCGTAGCGCTCGACGTCGAGGGGCCGGCCGCGCAGGAGCCGGATGGCGGTGCGGCGCAGGAGCAGGGCGAGGCGCCGCGCGCCCCAGTTGTCGTCGGGCAGGCGCTCGGTGCGCGAGAGGATCCAGCGCACGAGCCCGGCGGGCGCGTAGGTGCCGAAGGGGTGGGTTGCCTGTGTCATCGTGCCGGGTTCGGGCCGCGGGCGGCCGCCCCGCGCGGGCGCGGGGCTGGTGGAAACGGGATGGCGCCCCTCATGCCACCCGGTCGGGCGGGCGGCAACGTGCGGGGTCAGACGAGGGGGCCGGGGATCGCCCGCTCGGCCTCGAGGGTCAGCCGCTCCTCGTGGCGGCGCACGAACAGCCACAGGGCGATGCCGCCGAACACCACGAAAGCGAGGAGCCCGAGCCCGACCGGCCCGGCGATGTGCTCGATCGAGCGGCCGCCCCAGTAGGCGCCGAAGCCCATCAGCGACGCCCAGGCGATGCCGCCGGCGGCGTTGAACAGGAAGAAGCGGCGGGCGTCGAACTGGTTCACGCCGGCGAGCAGGGCCGCGTAGGCGCGCAGCATCGCGGTGAAGCGGCCGAAGAACACGATCTTGCCGCCGTGGCGCCGGAAGAGGTACTGGCCGAGCTTGAGCCGGCGGTGGTCGAGGGCGATCTTGGACCCGTGCCGGAGCAGCAGCGGCATGCCCCAGCGCCGGCCGACCCAGTAGCCGAGATTGTCGCCGATGATGGCAGCCGCCGCCGCGGCCAGCACCACGAGGCCGATGTTCAGCCGGCCGGTGGACCCGGCGTAGACGGCCGCCGAGATCAGGGCGGTCTCACCCGGCATCGGCACGCCGGCGCTCTCCAGGGTGATGACGAGGAAGATCGCCCAGTACCCGTATTGCGAGATCAGGTCGGCGATCGGCAGGTCGTGCAGGAAGTGCATTCTGGTAACCGTGGACAGGCCGGGGCGGCGCCGTGCCGCGCCCCGCGAGCCGGGGTTAAGCGAGGGGATCGTGGCCCTTCGAGGGCGGTCGGACGGGGCAACGCTCGGCTGGCGTTCAGCAATCGTGACGCAACATCGTCGTCGTACTGGCGACGCATTGCCGTGCGGACTAGGCGGGGAGCGGGCGCGGGACCGTCGGCGGGCGGCGCCCGCGGAGGCGACGTGCCGCAGGCGCCATCCGGACTGCCCTTACGACATGAAGGGCGCGAGCCGGGAGGCCGCGCTCTCCGACAGTGTTTCGAAGGTCCGTCTTGGTTTCGAAGGTCCATCTTGGCGTGAGTCCGGGTTATCCAGGTCGATGAACGAATTGTCTCCCATCCGGACCGACGACGCGGTCGCATCGCCCCCCCGCCGGCGCGGCCGCGGGCTGGCCTGGCTCCTGGTGCTCCTGGCGCTCTCCGGCGGCGGCTACTGGGCCTATCGCACCTATTTTCCCGACGGCTTCCGGAAGGCCGAGACGCAGCAGGCCGGCACCGGCCGGCGCGGCGGGCGCCGCGGCGCGGGCGGGGAGGGGCCGCAGGCGGTCGGCATCGCCACCGTCCAGAAGGGCGACATGCCGGTGGTGCTCTCGGGGCTCGGCACCGTGACGCCGCTCGCCACCGTGACGATCCGCTCGCAGGTGAGCGGCTACCTGACCCAGATCGGCTTCCGCGAGGGCCAGACCGTCAAGGCCGGCGACTTCCTGGCCCAGATCGACGTGCGGCCCTACGAGGCGCTGCTGGCGCAGTACCAGGGCCAGCTCCTGCGCGACCAGGCGCTGCTGCAGAACGCCCGCCTCGATCTGACCCGCTACCAGACCCTGAACCGGCAGGATTCGATCTCGAGGCAGAACGTCGACACGCAGGCCGCCACGGTCAAGCAGTACGAGGGCGTCGTCGCCTCCGACCAGGCCCAGATCGACCAGCAGAAGCTCAACATCCAGTACGGCCGCATCACCGCGCCGGTCGAGGGCCGGGTGGGCCTGCGCCAGATCGACCAGGGCAACTACGTCACCGCCGCCTCGACCGGCATCGTCGTCGTCACCCAGCTCCATCCGATCTCGGTGATCTTCACCCTGCCCGAGACCGTGCTGTCGCGGGTGATGGACCGGCTGCGCGCCGGCGCCACCCTGCCGGTGCGGGTCTTCGACCGCTCGGACACGACGGAGATCGCGCGGGGCAACCTCGACACGGTGGACAACCAGATCGACGTGACCACCGGCACGGTGAAGCTGCGGGCGCTGTTTCCCAACAAGGACGACCGGCTGTTTCCCAACCAGTTCGTCAACGCTCGCCTCGACGTCGACACCGTGCGCGACGCCGCGCTCGTGCCGGCGGCCGCCGTGCTGCGGGGCACGCCCGGGACCTACGTCTATCTCCTGACGGGCGAGGACAAGGTCGCGGTGCGCCCGATCGAGATCGGCGAGAGCGACGGCGTGCGGACCGTGGTGACCAAGGGGCTGGCGGTCGGCGACCGGGTGGTGGTCGACGGGACCGACCGGCTGAAGGACGGGGCGCAGGTGCGGGTGACCGGCGGGCGGCCCGAGAAGGCGGCCGGGTCGGAGACGGAGGCCGCGAAGCCGGCGGAGCCGGCGAACGGGGAGGGTGGGGCGCAGCCGAAGCCGGAGAATCCACGTCCCGAGGGCGAGCGCCCGCACCGCCGTCGGCAGCAGAGCCAGAACCCGTGACCCGATCGATGCAGGCCATCGAGGACAGGCGCGCCTCCCCTCTCCCGAGTGGCAGAGGGGCCGGGGGCGAGAGTGGCTCGGGTTCAGGATATGCCGCCGAGCGTCGAGCTGCGCAGCTCGACGGTTCAGGGTCATTGCGGCACCGTCTCCACCCTCACGCGATCTTCGATCGCCCCCACCCCTCTCCCACTCGGGAGAGGGGATACCGCGCTTATTCCTGGACCCATGGTGAAGCGGGATACGGCGCATGAACCCCTCCCGCCTGTTCATCCTGCGCCCGGTCGCGACCACGCTCTTGATGCTGGCGATCCTGCTCGTCGGCATGATCTCCTACTTCAACCTGCCGCTCTCGGCGCTGCCGTCGGTCGACTACCCGACGATCCAGGTCCAGACCTTCTATCCCGGCGCCAGCCCCGAAGTGATGACCTCGGCGGTGACGGCGCCGCTGGAGCGGCAGTTCGGCCAGCTCGCCAACCTCAACCAGATGACGTCGCAGTCCTCGGCCGGCGCCTCCGTCATCACGCTCCAGTTCAACCTCGATCTCGGCATCGACATCGCAACCCAAGAGGTTCAGGCCGCCATCAATGCCGCCGGCAACCTCCTGCCGGGCGACCTGCCGGCGCCGCCGGTCTACGCCAAGGTGAATCCGGCCGACGCGCCGATCCTGACGCTCGCGCTCACCTCCAAGACCCTGGCGCTGACCCAGGTGCGCGACCTCGCCGAGACGCGGCTCGCGCAGAAGATCAGCCAGGTCTCGGGCGTCGGCCTCGTCTCGATGGCGGGCGGGCAGCGGCCGGCGGTGCGGGTGCGGTTCAACGCCTCGGCGCTCGCCGCCTACGGCCTCAACATCGACGACCTGCGCACGACCATCAACAACCTCAACGTCAACACCCCGAAGGGCTCGATCGACGGGCCGACCCAGTCCTTCACCATCAACGCCAACGACCAGATCCGGGACCCAGGCGCCTACCGCGACGCGGTGATCGCCTACCGCAACGGCGCGCCGGTGCGGCTCTCGGCGGTGGCCGAGGTGGTGGAGGGCGCCGAGAACACCCAGCTCGGCGCCTGGATGGACACCACGCCCGCAGTGATCCTCAACATCCAGCGCCAGCCCGGCGCCAACGTGATCGCGGTGGTCGACCGGATCAAGGCGCTGCTGCCCCAGCTCCAGGCGACGCTGCCGGCCGCGATCCAGGTGACCCCGCTCACCGACCGCACGGTGACGATCCGCGCCTCGGTCGAGGACGTGCAGTTCGAGCTGCTGCTGGCCATCGCGCTGGTGGTGCTGGTGATCTTCCTGTTCCTGCGCTCGCTGCCCGCGACCCTGATCCCGAGCCTGTCGGTGCCGCTCTCGCTCGTCGGCGCGCTCTCGGTGATGGACCTGTGGGGCTTCTCCCTCGACAACCTGTCCCTGATGGCGCTCACCATCGCGACCGGCTTCGTGGTCGACGACGCGATCGTCGTCATCGAGAACATCGCCCGCCACGTCGAGGAGGGCGACAGCCCGATGGAGGCGGCGCTCAAGGGCTCGCGCGAGATCGGCTTCACCATCATCTCGCTCACCGTCTCGCTGCTGGCCGTCCTGATCCCGCTCCTGTTCATGGGCGAGGTGGTGGGGCGCCTCTTCCACGAATTCGCCATCACGCTCGCCGCCACCATCGTCATCTCGGGCGTGGTTTCGCTGACGCTGGTGCCGATGCTGTGCGCGCGGCTCCTGCGCCACGAGGCCCCGCAGGCCCGCGCCGCCGGGCGGATCTCCAACGCCGGGCGCCGGCTGATGGAGGGCGGCATCGCGTTCTACGGCCGGACCCTGAGGGGCGTGCTCGCCCACCAGTGGCTGACGCTGCTGGTCGCGGTCGGCACCCTCGTGCTCACGGTCTACCTGTATATCGTGATCCCCAAGGGCTTCTTCCCGGTCCAGGATACCGGGTTGATCCAGGGCATCACCCAGGCCGACCAGACCGTCTCCTACGGCGCCATGGCCGAGCGCCAGAAGCGGCTGGCGGAAGAAATCCTGAAGGATCCGGACGTGGTCAGCCTGTCGTCGTTCATCGGCGTCGACGGCCAGAACGTGACGCTCAATTCCGGCCGTTTCCTCATCAACCTGCGCCCGCGCGAGGAGCGGGCGGAGAATGCCGGCGCGATCATCCGGCGGATCGCCGCCCGGGTCGCCGACGTGCCGGGCATCGCCCTGTTCATGCAGCCGGTCCAGGACCTCACCATCGACACGGCGGTGAGCGCGACCCAGTACCAGTTTATCCTGGAGAACCCGGACCCGAACGCCTTCGACACCTGGGTTCCGCGCCTGGTCGAGCGCCTCAAGGCCATCCCCGACCTCGCCGACGTGGCGAGCGACCGGCAGGCGAGCGGGCTCGCTGCCTACATCACCATCGACCGGGCGACGGCGGGGCGCTACGGCATCACCCCGGCCTCCGTCGACAACGCGCTCTACGACGCCTTCGGCCAGCGCATCATCTCGACGATCTTCACCCAGTCGAACCAGTACCGGGTGATCCTGGAGGCCGATCCCGCGCTGCACAGGACGCTCGAGTCGCTGCAGCGGATCTACCTGCCGTCCTCCACGGCCTCGAACGGGCAGGTGCCGCTCACCGCCATCGCCCAGGTGAGCGAGCGCCGCGCGCCGCTCCTCATCAGCCATCTCGGCCAGTTCCCGGCCACCACGATCTCGTTCAACCTCGCGCCGGGCGCCTCGCTCGGGCCGGCGGTCGCGGCGATCAAGGCGGCGGAGCGGGAGTTGGGCATGCCCGACAGCTTCCGGCTGATCTTCCAGGGCTCGGCGCTGGCCTTCCAGGCCTCGCTCGACAACACCCTGTTCCTGGTGCTCGCCGCCATCGTCACGGTCTACATCGTGCTCGGCGTCCTCTACGAGAGCTTCGTCCACCCGATCACGATCCTCTCCACCCTGCCGTCCGCCGGCATCGGGGCGCTGGCCGGGCTGATGCTGTTCGGGCACGACCTCGACATCATCGGCATCATCGGCATCGTGCTGCTGATCGGCATCGTGAAGAAGAACGCCATCATGATGATCGACTTCGCGCTCCAGGCCGAGCGCGAGGAGGGCATGACTCCGCGGGACGCGATCTACGAGGCCTGCATCCTGCGCTTCCGCCCGATCCTGATGACGACCTTCGCGGCGCTCTTCGCCGCGATCCCGCTGATCCTCGGGACCGGCACCGGCTCGGAGCTGCGCCAGCCGCTCGGCCTGTCGATCGCCGGCGGGCTGATCGTGAGCCAGATCCTGACGCTCTACACGACCCCGGTGATCTACCTCGCCTTCGACCGGCTCGGCCGGCGCCTCTCCGGACGGCGCAGCAGCGGGCTGGCGCCCGGGGAGGCGGTGCCGTGAGGGTCGCGACGGGCGCGCGCATGAACCCTCCCCCCTCCGCGGGGGAGGGTGGCCCCCGGAGGGGGCCGGGAGAGGGGCAGCGCGACGCTGGTCCAGGGGGCGCCCGTCAGAACGGTTCCGCCTCATCCGGAAGCGTGGTTCCCCTCTCCCGCCCGGCTCCGCCGGGCACCCTCCCCCGCAGAGGGGGGAGGGTTGAGGGCGGCGCGCGTGGGAGAACCCCGTGAACCTCTCCGCCCCCTTCATCCTGCGCCCGGTCGCCACCACGCTCCTCACCCTCGGCGTGCTGCTCGCCGGGCTGTTCGCCTTCGTGCGGCTGCCGGTGGCGCCGCTGCCGCAGATCGACTTCCCGACCATCCTGGTCCAGGCCTCGATGCCCGGCGCCAGCCCCGACACCATGGCGACGACCGTGGCCGCACCGCTCGAACGGCGGCTGGGCCAGATCGCCGACGTCGACCAGATGACCTCGACGAGTTCCGTCGGGCAGACCCGGATCGTGCTGCAATTCGGGCTCGACCGCGACATCAACGGCGCCGCCCGCGACGTGCAGGCGGCGATCAACGCCGCGCGGGCCGACCTGCCCACCGCGCTCCGCACCAACCCGACCTACCGCAAGTTCAACCCGGCCGACGCGCCGATCCTGATCCTCGGCCTCACCTCGAAGACGCTGAGCCCCGGCGCGCTCTACGATTCGGCCGCGACGGTGCTCGCCCAGAAGCTGTCGCAGCTGGAAGGGATCGGCAACGTCGACATCGGCGGCTCGTCGCTGCCGGCGGTGCGGGTCGAGCTCGATCCCAACGCCCTGTTCCACTACGGCATCGGGCTCGAGGGCATCCGCGCCGCGCTCGCCAGCGCCAACGCCAATTCGCCCAAAGGCGCGATCGAGGCCGGCGAGCGGCGCTACCAGCTCTACGCCAACGACCAGGGCCGCAAGGCCTCCGACTACCAGGACATCGTCGTCGCCTACCGCAACGGCGCTGGCGTGCGCCTGCGCGACGTCGGCCAGGTGGTCGATGGCGTCGAGGACCGGCGCAACCTCGGCCTCGTCAACGGCCAGCGCGGGGTGCTGCTGATCGTCTACAAGCAGCCCGGCGGCAACGTCGTCGAGACGATCGACCGGCTCAAAGATGCCCTGCCGCAGCTCAAGGCGGCGCTGCCGGGCGACACCGAGCTCATCGTCACCGGCGACCGCTCGCTGACCATCCGGGCCTCGCTCGCGGAGGCCGAGCGCACGCTGCTGATCTCGGTCGGGCTGGTGATCCTGGTGGTGTTCGGCTTCCTGCGTTCCGCCCGCGCGACGCTGATCCCGGCGGTGGCGGTGCCGATCTCGCTGGTGGGCACCTTCGCCGCCATGTGGCTGTGCGACTACAGCCTCGACAACATCTCGCTGATGGCACTCATCATCGCGGCCGGCTTCGTCGTCGACGACGCGATCGTGGTCCTGGAGAACATCCAGCGCCACATCGAGGACGGGCGCTCGCGCATCGAGGCGGCGCTGCTCGGCGCCCGCGAGGTCGGGTTCACCGTCTTGTCGATGAGCCTGTCGCTGATCGCGGTCTTCCTGCCGATCCTGCTCGCCGGGGGCATCATCGGGCGGTTCTTCCAGGAATTCGCCGTCGTGCTGTCCCTGGCGATCCTGATCTCCCTCGTCGTCTCGCTCACCACCACGCCGATGATGTGCGCGCGCTTCCTGAAAGCCGAGGCGCACGGCGCCCGGCCGGGCCCGGTGGCGCGGGTGCTGGAGGGCGCGTTCGACGGGCTCCTGTCGGGCTACCGCGTCACCCTCGACTGGGCGCTCCGCCACGGCGTCATCGTGATGCTGGTGCTGCTCGGCGCGGTGGTGCTCAACGTCTACCTCTACGTGATCGTGCCGAAGGGGTTCTTTCCCCAGCAGGATACCGGCCAGATGATCGGCGGGATCCAGGCCGACCAGCGCATCTCGTTCCAGGCGATGAGCGCCAAGCTCCGGCGCGCCACCGCGATCGTCCAGGCGGATCCGGCGGTGGAGAGCGTGGTCGGCTTCACCGGCGGGCGCGGCACCAACTCGGCCAACGTGTTCGTCGGCCTCAAACCCCTCGGCCAGCGCGACCCGATCTCCGAGGTGATGACCCGCCTGCGGCCGAAGCTCGCCGCGATTCCAGGCGCCCGGCTCTACCTGTTTCCGCGCCAGGATTTCTCCGTCGGCGGGCGCCAGAGCTTCTCGCAGTACCAGTACACGCTGCAGGGCGACACGAGCGAGGAGCTCTACACCTGGACCCCGAAGCTGCTGGAAGCCCTGCAGAAGGACCCGACCTTCACCGACGTGACCTCGGACCAGCAGCAGGGCGGCCTGGAGACGCGCCTCGTCATCGACCGGCCGACCGCCTTCCGGTACGGCCTGACCCCGGACCAGATCGACAACACCCTCTACGACGCCTTCGGCCAGCGCCAGGTCTCGACGATCTACAACCCGCTGAACCAGTACCACGTCGTGATGGAGATCGCGCCGCGCTACCTCGACAATCCCGAGACGCTGAAGCTGATCTACGTCTCGACCTCGGGCGCGCGGGCCCGCGGCTCGGCCACCACCAACGCGGTCGCCGGCACGGTGGCCAGCGCCGCCACGGCGAGCACGGATGCGACCAGCGCCGCCGCGGTCGCCACCGACTCGGCCCGCAACGCCGCCACCAACGCCATCGCCTCGTCCGGCCGCTCCAGCGCCTCGTCGAGCGCCGCGGTCAGCAGCGCCAAGGAGACGATGGTGCCGCTCTCGGCGTTTGCCAGCTTCGAGACCGGCTCCACCCCGGTCCAGGTCAGCCACCAGGGCCTGTTCGTCGCCACCACGCTGTCGTTCAACCTGGCGCCGGGCAAGAGCCTGAGCGACGCCACCGCGGCGATCGACGCCCACATGCGCGACCTGCGGATGCCCGCCACCATCCACGGGGAATTCGCCGGCGCGGCGAAGAGCTTCCAATCCTCGTCCTCGCGCCAGCCGCTCCTGATCCTGGCGGCCCTGCTCGCGGTCTACGCCGTGCTCGGCATCCTGTACGAGAGCTGGGTCCACCCGCTCACCATCCTCTCCACCCTGCCGTCGGCCGGCATCGGGGCGATCCTGGCCCTGATGCTGGCGGGCGAGGAGTTCGGCGTCATCGCGCTCATCGCCGTGATCCTGCTCATCGGCATCGTGAAGAAGAACGCGATCATGATGATCGACTTCGCGCTCGACGCCGAGCGCACGCGGTCCTCGAGCCCGCAGGAGTCGATCCGCGAGGCCTGCCTCTTGCGCTTCCGCCCGATCATGATGACAACCCTGGCCGCACTGCTCGGCGCGCTGCCGCTGATCTTCGACGGCGGCGAGGGCTCCGAGCTGCGCCGTCCCCTCGGCATCGCCATCGTGGGCGGCCTGATCGTGAGCCAGATCCTGACCCTCTACACCACCCCCGTCGTCTACCTGTACCTCGACCGGTTCCGGCTCTGGGTCGGCCGCCGCCGGGGCTCCGCCACGCGGGCGCTGCCGGCCGAATGACCTTCTCCACCGATTTCATTGCCCAGATCGATGCCGCCTCGCCGAACCCTCCCCCCTCCGCGGGGGAGTGTCCGGGGAACGGAAACGGCGCGGGTTTCCCCTCTCCCCGCGGGCGGGGAGAGGCCTTCACCCCCCTTGTCGGGGGTGAAGGAAGCCCGCAGGGCGAGGGTGAGGGGGTGTTTCCGGAGGAGTCTCTTCCGGGGCCACCCCCTCACCCTCGCTCCGGCTACGCCTGCGCTCACTTCATCGACGACAAGGTCGATGAAGTCCTCTCCCCGCCCGCGGGGAGAGGAGATTTCTTGCGCTATACTTTTTTTCAAACAGCCCTTCGCAGAGGGGGGAGGCTCATGGGCGGCGCCTCGCACTTTGCGGCGGCGACCCTGCTCCCCCTGGCGCTCGCCGGCTGCCTCGTCGGCCCCGACTATTCGCGCCCCACCGTCGAGACCCCGCCCGCCTTCAAGGAGGGCGGCGCGCGGCCGATGCCGCCGCGCAACTGGCGGCCGATCCGGCCCCGGGACGAGGCCGACCGCGGCGACTGGTGGCGGGTGTTCCGCGATCCCACCCTCGACCGGCTGATCCGCCTGATCGACGTCGACAACCAGACCCTGCGCGGCCAGGTCGCCGCCTACCGGCAGGCTCGCGCCCTGGTGCAGGAGGCCCGCGCCCAGCTGTTTCCAACGGCGCTCGGCGCCCCCTCGATCGGCCGCACCAGCACCGGCGGGGTCGAGCGTACGGTCCTGACGCTGCAGGGCTCGGCGACCTGGGAGCTCGACCTGTTCGGCCGCATCCGCCGCCTGATCGAGAGCGACGTCGCCGCCGCCCAGGCGAGCGCCGCCGACATCGCCTCGGTGCGCCTCGCGCTCCAGACCCAACTCGCCACCGCCTATTACCAGCTGCGCTACCAAGAGGCGCTGCAGCGGCTTCTGGAGCGCACCGCCCAGGCCTACCAGCGCTCGCTCGACATCGCGCAGAACCAGTACGCTGCCGGCGTCGCCGCCCGCTCCGACGTCATCACCGCCCAGACCCAGCTCCAGACCACCCAGGCCAACGCCATCGCGGTCGGGCTGCAGCGGGCGAACCTGGAGCACGCCATCGCGACGCTGATCGGCCGTCCGCCCTCCGAGGTGTCGCTCGCCCGCGGCACCCTGCCGTCGAGCCCGCCGGCCGTGCCGGTCAAGCTGCCCTCCGACCTCCTGGAGCGCCGGCCCGACGTGGCGCTGGCCGAGCGGACCGTCCAGGCGCAGAGCGCCCAGATCGGGGTCGCGGTCGCGGCGTTCTATCCCACCGTCACCCTGTCGGCGAGCGGCGGCATCACGGGCGATCCGGCGCGCAACTTCTTTGCCGCCGCGAACTCGTTCTGGTCGGTGGCGGCCTCCGGCAGCCAGGTGCTGTTCGACGGCGGTGCCCGCACCGCCGCCCTCCAGGCCGTCGAGGCTGCCTACGACGCGGCGGTCGCCAACTACCGCCAGACGGTGCTCACCGCCTTCCAGCAGGTCGAGAACGGGCTCGCCGGCCAGCGCATCCTCGCCCGCCAGCAGGGCGCGCAGGACCTCGCGGTGCAATCCTCGCGCCGGGCGGTGGAGATCGCGCTCAACGAGTACCGGGCCGGCACGCAGAACTACACCACCGTCGTCACCGCCCAGGCGCTGGAACTCAACAACGAGGTCACGGCGCTCCAGGTCCGGCTCAACCGCTTCACCAACGCGGTGTCGCTGATCGGCGCGATCGGCGGCGGCTGGGACACCCGGAGCCTGCCGAGCGGCGAGGAGCTGAAGCAGTTCCAGCCCCTGCCGATCGACAGCGGCCAGGCGCCGCGGGTGGATGAGTGAGAAAGCGGCTCTCTCCGCTCATGATCTCGCCCTCCACTCTCGACCTCATCCTGAGGTGTTGGTCGATCGAAGATCGACTGACCTCGAAGGAGGGCTCCAGAGATCACGGAGGCGTCTGGAGCCCTCCTTCGAGGTCAGCTCATCTTCAATGAGCTGACACCTCAGGATGAGGTAGCGGATGGGATGGAAGGGAGCGAGACCGGCCCGCACGCTCGCCTCGCTCTTGACCCCACCCCCCCGGTTCCCGCCCGCCCGCGAATGACCTAAACCGGTCCACCGGCGCACCGCCGCCCTATCTCCGAGCCGATGACCGACCCGCTCCTCTCCGTCCAGGACCTCTCCGTCGCCTTCCGCCAGGGCGGGCGCGAGACCCGCGCCGTCGATCGCGTCTCCTTCGCCATCGCCCCGGGGGAGACCGTGGCCCTCGTCGGCGAGTCGGGCTCCGGCAAGTCGGTGACGGCGCTCTCGATCCTGCGCCTCGTCGACGGCGCGGTCCCCGAGGGACGCATCCGGTTCAAGGGCCGCGACCTGCTGACCCTCCGCGAGCCCGAGATGCGGGAGATCCGTGGCGCCGACATCACCATGGTGTTCCAGGAGCCGATGACCTCCCTGAACCCGTTGCACCGCATCGCCGAGCAGGTCGGCGAGGTGCTGCGGCTGCACAAGGGGATGAGCGGCGAGGCGGCTCGCGCCCGCACGCTCGAGCTCCTGACCCTCGTCGGCATCCGCGACGCCGAGCGGCGGCTGGGCGCCTATCCGCACGAATTGTCCGGCGGGCAGCGCCAGCGGGTGATGATCGCCATGGCGCTCGCCTGCGAGCCCGACCTGCTGGTGGCCGACGAGCCGACGACCGCGCTCGACGTCACCGTCCAGGCCCAGATCCTGTCGCTGCTGGCCGACCTCAAGGCGCGGCTCGGCATGGCGATGCTGTTCATCACCCACGACCTCGGCATCGTGCGCCGCGTCGCCGACCGGGTCTGCGTGATGCTGCAGGGCCGCATCGTCGAGACCGGCCCGGTCGCCGAGGTCTTCGCCGATCCCCAGCACGACTACACCCGGCGCCTGCTCGCCGCCGAGCCGCGCGGCCGCGGCAACCCGGTCCCCAAGGGCGCGCCGATCCTGGTCGAGGCCGGGCCGATCCGGGTGCACTTCCCGATCAAGACGGGCCTGCTCCGGCGCACCACCGGCCACGTCAAGGCGGTGGACGGGGTGAGCCTGACCGTCCGCGAGGGCGAGACCGTCGGGGTGGTGGGCGAATCGGGCTCCGGCAAGACCACGCTCGGCCTCGCCATCCTGCGCCTCATCGCCTCGCAGGGACCGGTGGTCTATCTCGGCCGGCGCATCGACGGGCTCTCGTCGGGTGCGATGCGGCCCCTGCGGCGCGAGATGCAGGTGGTGTTCCAGGACCCCTACGGCTCGCTCTCGCCCCGGATGTCGGTGGCCGAGATCGTCGCCGAGGGGCTTGAGGTGCAGGGCAAGGGCCGCACCGACCCCGAGCGCCGGGAGATCGTCGCCCGGGCGCTCGCCGATGTCGGGCTCGATCCCGCCGCCATGGACCGCTATCCCCATGAATTCTCCGGCGGCCAGCGCCAGCGCATCGCGATCGCCCGCGCCATGGCGCTCGATCCGCTCTTCGTCGTCCTCGACGAGCCGACCTCGGCGCTGGACATGTCGGTCCAGGCCCAGATCGTCGAATTGCTGCGCGAGCTCCAGGCCCGGCGCCGCCTCGGCTACCTGTTCATCAGCCACGACCTCAAGGTGGTCCGCGCGCTCGCCAACCGCGTGATGGTGATGCAGGGCGGCCAGGTGGTGGAGGAGGGCGCGGCGGACGAGATCTTTTCCGCACCCCGCACCGCCTACACCCGGGCCCTGTTCGCCGCCGCCTTCGACCTCGCGGCGGCCCCCGCCGGGGCGGT
The DNA here is from genome assembly GCF_036448855.1 of Methylobacterium ajmalii. Taxonomy (NCBI): domain Bacteria; kingdom Pseudomonadati; phylum Pseudomonadota; class Alphaproteobacteria; order Hyphomicrobiales; family Methylobacteriaceae; genus Methylobacterium; species Methylobacterium ajmalii. The sequence continues at coordinate 94,179 of NZ_JAZFXT010000068.1, read as the reverse complement.
GAGCGAATGACCCGCGCCCTTCTCATCGTGCTCGATTCCGTCGGCATCGGCGGCGCGCCGGACGCCGCCGCCTTCGGCGACGCGGGTGCCGACACGCTCGGCCACATCGCCGAGGCCTGTGCGGCGGGCCGGGGCGACCGGGCGTCCTTGCGCGCCGGTCCCCTGCGCCTGCCCCACCTCGCCGGCCTCGGCCTCGGGCTGGCCGCGCAAGGCGCGAGCGGCCGGATGCCGCCGGGCCTCGCGCCGGCCGGACCCATCGCGGGCGCCTACGGCCACGCGGTCGAGAGTGCCGAGGGCAAGGACACGGTGTCGGGCCACTGGGAGATCGCCGGCGTGCCGGTGGATTTTTCGTGGGGCCACTTCCCGGCGACGCGGCCGGCCTTTCCGCCGGACCTCGTCCAGGCGCTGATCGCGGAGGCCGGGCTGCCGGGCATCCTCGGGGATTGCCACGCCTCCGGCACGGCGATCATCGACGAGCTGGGGGCCGAGCACGTCCGAACAGCCAAGCCGATCTGCTACACCTCGGTCGACAGCGTGTTCCAGATCGCCGCCCACGAGGAGGCGTTCAGGCTCGACCGGCTCCATGCCCTCTGCACCATCGCCCGGCGCCTGTGCGACCCCTACCGGATCGGCCGGGTCATCGCCCGGCCCTTCGTCGGCGACGAAACCTCGGGCTTCACCCGCACCGCGAACCGGCGCGACTACGCCGTGCCGCCGCCCGCCGACACGCTGCTCGACCGGCTCGACGCCGCCGGCCGGCCGGTGGTGAGCGTCGGCAAGATCGGCGACATCTTCGCCCACCGGGCGACCGGCCGCGAGGTCAAGCCCGGCGGCAACGACGCCTGCCTGACCGCCGCCCTCGACGCGCTGGCCGGCCTGCCGGACGGCGGGTTCGTGTTCGCCAACCTCGTCGAGTTCGACACCGAGTACGGCCACCGCCGCGACGTGCCGGGCTACGCCGCCGCGCTCGAGCGCTTCGACGCCAGGATCCCGGAGATCCGGGCCGCGCTCGGGCCCGGCGACCTCTGCCTCGTCACCGCCGACCACGGCAACGACCCGACCTGGACGGGCACCGACCACACCCGCGAGCAGGTGCCGGTGCTGCTGTTCGGGCCCGACGTGACGCCCGGCCCCCTCGGCCGGATGGGCTTCGCCGCGATCGGGCAGCGGATCGCGGAGCATCTCGGGTTGGCGGAAGGATTGGCGGGAGCGGGGCCGGTCGCGTAAGCCTCCGGGGGAGACGCCGCCGGAGACGCCCGCCCGTGACCCTGACGTTCGCCGCAGAGGCCTACGCGCCGCCGGTGCCGGACCTCGCCGAGCGGGTCGGCTGGCTCGGGCTCCTCGGTGCGTTCCGGCGCAACACCCTGGAGGCGTTTCCCCGCGCCTGCCTCGACGCGCCGGTGGTGACGATTCCGCTGCCGGGCGGCCGGATGGTGCTGCTCTCGACGCCGGCCGGCGCCCGCCACGTCCTGCTCACCGCCGCCGACGACTTCGAGCGCCTGCCCGCCGGCCGGCGGGTGCTCGGGCCGATCGCCGGGCGCGGCCTCGTGCTCGCCGACGGCGAGGCCTGGCGCCACCAGCGCCGGGTGCTGGCCCCCGCCTTCACGCCCCGCACCCTGCCTCTGATGCTGCGCTTCGTCGCCCGCAGCGCGGAGGAATCCTGCCGCCGGCTGGAGGCGGGCCTCGGCGCTCCCGTCGACCTGCGGGGCGAGATGCAGCAGGTCGCCCTCGACATTGCGACGACCTCGATGTTCTCCCTCGAGACCGGTCCCCTAGGGGCGGAGATCCGGGCGCTGATCTCGGGCTATCTCGGCCGGCTCGGCCGGCCGACCGTCGCCGACTTCCTGCTGCCGCCGGCCTGGCCAACCCCGTCGAGCCCTCGCCGGGCGCTGTTTCGCCGCCGCTGGCTGAAGACCGTGCTGGCGGTGCTGGCGGCGCGGCGCGCGCAAGGGCAAAGGCAGGGGCAAGGGCCAGGGCAGGAGGACGGGATGCGCCGCGACGCGCCGCGGGACCTGTTCGACCTCCTCGACGCGGCGCATGGCGACGCTCCCGGCGGGCTGCTCGCCGACGAGATCGGCACCCTGATCGTCGCCGGCCACGAGACCACCGCCTCGACGCTGTTCTGGGCCTGCACGCTGCTCGCCCGCGCGCCTGCCGTGCAGGACGCGCTCGCCGCGGAGGCGCGGGGCCTCGACCTCACGGAGGCGGGCGCCGCCGACGCCCTGCCGCACCTTCGCCTCGCCCGGGCCGTGGCGCAGGAGGCGCTGCGGCTCTATCCGCCGGTCTACGTCATCGCGCGGCGCGCGGCGCGGACGAGCACGGTCGAGGGCGTCACGGTCCCGGCGGGCAGCATCGTGATGGTCCCGACCTGGATCCTGCACCGCAACCCGCGCTGGTGGGACCGGCCGGCGGCCTTCGATCCCGGCCGCTTCCTCGACCGCCCGGAGCCGGACCGCTTCCTCTACCTGCCGTTCGGCGCCGGCCCCCGGATCTGCATCGGGGCGCAGCTGGCGCTGGCCGAGGCGACCCTGGTGCTGGCGCGGCTCGCGCGCGACTTCCGCCTCGCCCTCGACGGCGACCGTCCGGTCCTGCCGGTGGCGACGACGACCGTGCGGCCGGACCACGTGCCGCGCTTCCATCTGGCCCGCCGCGCCGGTTGAGCCTGCCGCCGGGGCCAAAATGCATTATGGCAGCGGGGACCGGCCGGCCCGGCCCCGTGAAGAGACAGACATCACCGTGCGACCCTGGCGCAGCGACCCGTCCGACCGGCGCGGCTACCATCACGGCAACCTCAAGGAGGCCCTGATCGAGGCCGCGCGCCGCTTCATCGCGGAGCGGGGCATCGGCGGCTTCACCCTGGTCGACGCGGCCCGCCTCGTCGGCGTCTCGCCGGCGGCGCTCTACCGCCACTTCCGCGGCCGCGAGGCGCTCCTGGAGGAGGTCGCCGAGCGCGGCTTCACCGAGCTGGCCGAGCGGCTCGCCCGCGCGCTGCGCGGCCCCGGCACGCCGCTCGAACGCTTCACCCGCATGGGCGAGGCCTACCTGACCTTCGCCGAGGAGGAGCCGGGCTACTATGCGGCGATCTTCGAGGCCCGGCCCGTCGGCCCGGACGGCTGCAAGCCGGTCCAGGCGGCGCGGGACCGGAACGCCTTCGAGCTCCTGGTCGAGGCCCTGCGGGCGACCTTCCCGGACGGGTTCTCGGCCGGCGTCGATCCGCGCTTCGTCGCCCTCGAGGTCTGGGCGCTCTCCCACGGCATCGCGACCCTCGCCGCCGCCGGCCGGCTGCCGACCGGGCCGGGCCTGCCGAGCAAGTACGACCTCCTGCGCGCCGGCGTCGTCGCCATGGTGCACGGGGCGACGGCGCGGGCGGGGTAGGCGGCTCGGATCGCGGGGCATTTTCAGCCCATTCGGCGCTCATCCTGTCCTCCACCTCATCCTGAGGTGCGGGTGGGCGGAAACCAAACCTCCCACCACGCGCTGCCGGATCAAGCGGCCGCTCAATGCCCCGAGGCGAGCGCCGCCCCCGGCTTGTCGTGGGTCCCGAGCTTCTCGACCAGCGTCGCCGAGGCCGCGTTGAGGCCGACGATCTCTACCGGCACGTCGTGGTGGCGGAACTTCAGCACCACCCGGTCGAGGGCGTTGACGGCGGTGAGGTCCCAGAAATGGGCCTGCGTCAGGTCGATCGCGACGCGCCCCAGGTCGTCCTCGCGGAAGTCGAAGCCGGCGTGGAAGGCTTCTGCCGTGGCAAAGAAGATCTGGCCCGTCACCCGGTAGGTGCGGACGGCGCCCTCGCGCGACGAGGTGATGGCGAAGAACCGCGTGACCTTGTGGGCGAAGAACAGCCCGCTCAGCACCACGCCGAACAGCACGCCCTTGGCGAGGTCGTGGGTGGCGACCACCACCGCGACGGTCCCGAGCATCACGATGCTCGACGTGGTCGGATGGGTGAGGAGGGTCCGGATCGAGCGCCACTGGAAGGTGTTGATCGACACCATGATCATCACGGCGACGAGCGCCGCCATGGGGATCTGGGCCACGTAGGGGCCGAGCACCACGATCAGGAACAGCAGGAAGGCGCCGGCCCACAGTGTCGAGAGCCGGCCGCGGCCCCCCGACGAGACGTTGATGACCGACTGACCGATCATCGCGCAGCCGGCCATGCCGCCGAACAGGCCGGCGGTGACGTTGGCGAGGCCCTGGCCGGCGCATTCGCGGTTCTTGTTCGAGGTCGTGTCGGTGCGCTCGTCGACGATCGCGGCGGTCATCAGGCTCTCGAGCAGGCCGACCATCGACAGCGTCAGCGCGTAGGGCAGGATGATCCGCAGGGTCTCGAGGGTGAGCGGCACCTGGGGCAGGGCGAAGCTCGGCAACTCGCTCGGCAGCGCGCCCATGTCGCCGACGGTGCGGATACCGAGGCCGAGGCTCATCGACAGCGCGGTGAGGAGCACGATGGTGACGAGCGCCGAGGGTACGGCCTTGGTGAGGTAGGGCAGGCCGTAGATCAGCGCGAGGCCGGCGGCGGTCATCGCGTAGACGATCGGCCCGCGGCCGAGCAGCTCGGGCATCTGGGCCATGAAGATCAGGATGGCGAGCGCGTTGACGAAGCCGGTGACGACCGAGCGCGAGACGAAGCGCATCAGGTTGCCGAGCCGGAGCGCGCCCGCGGCGAGCTGGATCAGGCCGGTCAGGATCGTCGCAGCGAAGAGGTAGCCGAGGCCGTGGTCCTTCACCAGCGTCGTCATCACCAGCGCCATCGCGCCGGTGGCGGCCGAGATCATCGCCGGGCGCCCGCCCGCGATGGCGGTGACGACCGCGATGCAGAACGAGGCGTAGAGCCCGACCTTCGGGTCGACTCCGGCGATGATCGAGAAGGCGATCGCCTCGGGGATGAGGGCGAGCGCCACGACGGTGCCGGCCAGGATTTCGCGCGTGACGTCGGGCGCCCATTCGCGCCGGAGGCGGACGAGATTCATGGAGTGTGAGCTTTCGGGACGAGGCGCGACGAGGCGCGCGAGGACGACCCGCCGCGCAGGGCGGACGGGCACGGAGAACGGGCGTGGAGAGAGAACGCGGGAGAGCGGGGCGCTACGGCGGCGTGGGCCGCGAGACCAGTCTGGCTCGATCCTGCATCATGGGTTGTGCCCTAGCACGGAGTTTCGCTGCGCCGCAACCGGAGGGCGGGAATAAACTCACGGCCCGCGGACGAAGCAACCGGGGCGATGATGGCGCGGGCCTTCGCCTCTCCCCGCGGGCGGGGAGAGGGCCGTGTCGCCGTGCAGGGGACACGGCAAGCGCAGGCGAAGCCGAAGCGAGGGTGAGGGGGTCTCTCCGAATGAGGCTCTTCCGGAAACACCCCCTCACCCTCGGCTACCGCCTCGCTGTGTTCCTTGAACAGGAACACAGCCCTCTCCCCGCCCGCGGGGAGAGGCGAAACCCGCGCCATCATGAAAAAGCCCGCCCCTCGGCGGAGGGACGGGCCTCGTCGTTTGCTGAGCGGGCCGGCCCTCAGGCCGGGATCAGCGGATCGCGCCGCGCGGCATTCTCCGGCGCCCCGTCCTTGGCCTTCTGCTTCGGCGGCGGCCCGAGGAAGGCCGGGACGATGAAGAAGGCGGCCACCAGGGTGAAGAACAGCGACAGGGCGAGGAGCTTGCCCATGCTGGCGGTGCCCGGATGGCTCGACAGGACCAGCGAGCCGAAGGCGGTGCCGGTGGTGAGCGCCGAGAAGAAGATCGCCCGGGTCAGGCTCGAGGCCAGCATGTCGGCGACGCCGGCCCGCCAGGCGATCACGTAGTAGATGTGGAACGCCACGCCCACCGCCAGCATCAGCGGCAGCGCGATGATGTTGGCGAAGTTGAGCGGCATGCCGATCAGGTAGAGCGCCTCCAGCGTCCACAGGGTGGCGAGCACCAGCGGGCCGAGCGCCATGGCGACGTCCCAGGGGCGGCGCAGGGCCACCGACAGGATGATGAAGATCGAGAGCAGCGCCAGGAGGCCCGCCTCGACGAAGGCGCCGAGGATCGTGTGGCTCGACCGCGTGGTGGCGACCGGCGCGCCGGTCGCGTGCGGGGCCACGCTCAGGACCTCCTTGGAGAACTGGCGCAGGACCGCGTTGTCGTTCGAGTTGCCCTTGGGCTGCACCTCGATCCGGGCCTTGCCGTCGGCGGCGATCCAGTCGGAGCGGATCTGCGCCGGCAGGTTCTCGAGCGTGACCTTCTCGGGCGAGAGCAGGCCGCGCAGGCGGGTGAGCAGCGCCTTGAGGTTCGGCACCGTCGCGGCGGCGGCGGCCTCGCGCACCGACGGCTCGGCGCCGGCGAGGCGGTCGAGGGTGTCGGTGAAGCCCTGGATGGTGGCGAGCGGGCCGGAGGCGCCGCCCTGCTGGGCGCCTTGGGTGATGCCGCGCAGGGCCGCGACCGCGTTGCGGATCGCCGTCACCGTCTCGCGGTCGTTGGGGGCCGGGGCGACCCGGGGCGGGTTCAGCACCGGGCCCATCACCTGGGCGGCGTCCTCGATGGTCGCGAGCTTCTGGTCCTGGTCGGGCGGGACGAAGGTGTCGATGTCGATCACCCCGGAGACGCTCGGCAGCGCGGTGAGCCGCTTCACCATCGGGGCGATGGCGTCGCGGTTGGGCACGATCACGTCGATGGTGTTGGGGCTGGTCTTCGGATCCTTGGTCAGGTCGAGATAGGTCGCGACCGATTCCACCTTGGCGCTGCGCAGATGCATCGGGTTCGAGTCGAACGGCAGCCAGTAGAGCAGCGGCAGGCCCGCCACCGTGACGAGGCCGGTGAGCACCAGGACGAGCTTGCGGTTCGCGAGGATCCAGTGGTCGACCGAGGCCATGCCGGCGGTGCCGACCTCCTGCTTCTCGCCCGGCGGCCGCAGCACGGCGATCAGCGCCGGCAGCATGGTGAGGGAGAACAGGTAGGCGACGATCATGCCGGCGCCGGCGATCAGGCCGAGCTCGGACACGCCGCGGAAGTCGGTCGGGAGGAACGAGAAGAAGCCGGCGAGCAGCGACACCGCGGCGAGCGTCAGCGACCAGCCGACGCCGCGGGCGGCCGAGCGGATCGCCCGTTCGAGGTTCTCCTCGGTGAAGCGGTCGGCGCGGTAGCGCACCGCGAACTGGATGCCGAAATCGATGCCGAGGCCGACGAACAGCGCCGCGAAGGCGACCGAGATCGGGTTCAGCTCGCCGACCATCAGGAGGCCGAGCGCCGCCGTGACGATGAGCCCCGCGAAGGTGGTGATCAGCACCGCGACGACGAGGCTGCCGGAGCGCAGCGCCAGCCACAGGAACAGCACGATGGCGCCGCCGGTGACCGAGTAGTTCAGCGCCGCGTCGTCGGCGAGCGTCGCGAACTCGTCGTCCGCCACCGCGACCTGGCCGGTCAGGCGTACCCGCACGCCGTTGGCCTCGGTCAGGCCGAGGCTCCGGGCGGTCTCGCGGATCAGCTGGCTCGCCTTCTCGCCGGGCTGGAGGGCGTCGTAGTCGAGGACCGGCTGGGCGATGACGAAGCGGCGCAGGTCGCCGGGCTCCGCCTTGCCGCCCGACAGGAGCAGCTGCCACGACAGCTGGGCCCGCTCGCCCTTGAGGACGCGGTCGAAGACCTCCTTCATCTGGCCCATCGGGCCGACGAGGTCGTCGGGCTTGGCCTGGCCGGCCTTCACCCCCTGCGCCCCCATCACCATCGCCTGCATGATGCCGCGCAGGGACGGGTCGGCCGAGAGCGGCCCGAGCAGGCCCTGCTGCTGGATCAGCTTCTCGGTGGTCTGCTCCAGGTCCTTCTGGGGCATCAGCAGGAGGCCGTTCTTGTCGAAGAACGGGCCGCCGTCGGGCCGGTAGACGACCGGCAGCAGGTCCTTGTGGGTCGAGAGCGCCTTGGTCAGGCGGTTCGCCGCCTCCTCGGCCTGTTCCGGGGTCTGCCCGTCGACCACCGCCACGAGCAGGTTGCTGCGCTGCGGAAAGGTCTTCTCGAACTGGATCTCGTCCTGGCGCCAGGGCACGTCCGGCGTGATCAGGCGCTCGACGTCGGTGTTGATGCGGAAGAGGTGCGCTGCCGTGCCGGCGCTCGCGACGGTGAGCAGCAGCGCGGCCACGAGGACGAGCCAGCGCCGGTGTACGGAAAACGCCACGAGCCGTTCGATCACGATGCGAAGCCTGCCTCTAGCTCGCGGGCCGCGCGGCGGAATGCGGCGGCCCGGTGGAATCCCCTGGATCGGTCCGGCCCGTCGGCCGGTGCGGCGACGGTCCCCGCGGGCCCGCGCCGGCTGGGACCAGTATAGCGCGCAGGGCGGCGGCGCCCATGGTCACGGCCCACAACCCGCCTCGCTCCTGTACCGGAAGCGCGTCCGTGGCGCGCTAGGTAATGACCCGCAGGCCCGATTGCAACGCGTTGGGCGCAAACGCATCCCCGGCCCGGACGGCCGTCCGGGCGCGCCGCCGCGGCGCGCCCGCGGCTTTACCGGGCCGCCGGCCCCACCCTACACCTCGGCGGGACGGCCGGGTTCCGCCCGGCGGGACAGGTCCCGGAACGGAGGCGCGGAGGGCGAGTGGCGGGGACGCGGGAGAACGGGATCGACCTCGTGCTGGCCCAGCCCAGGGGCTTCTGCGCCGGCGTGGTGCGGGCCGTGGAGGTGGTCGAGCGGGCGCTCGCCCGGGACGACGGCCGCCCGGTCTACGTGCGCCACGCGATCGTCCATAACGGCCGGGTTGTCGCCGACCTCGAGGCCAGGGGCGCCCGCTTCGTCGAGAGCCTCGACGAGGTGCCCGACGGCGCCGTCACGATCTTCTCGGCCCACGGCGTCGCGCGGGCGGTGGAGGCGGAAGCCGCCCGCCGCGGGCTCCCGGTGATCGACGCCACCTGTCCGCTGGTCGCCAAGGTGCACAGGCAAGGGCAGCTCTACGCCGCGCAGGGCCGCACCGTGGTGCTGATCGGCCATGCCGGCCACGCCGAGGTCGAGGGCACGCTCGGGCGGATCGACGGCGCGGTCCGCCTCGTCGGCAGCGTGGCGCAGGCCGAAGCCCTCGACCTGCCGGCCGACACGAAGCTCGCCTACGTCACCCAGACGACGCTCAGCGTCGACGACACACGGGCGATCGTCGCGGTCCTGCACCGGCGCTTCCCCGACCTCGTCGGGCCGGAGACCCGGGACATCTGCTACGCGACCCAGAACCGCCAGGCCGCCGTGCGGGCCCTCGCGGCGGTGGCCGACCTGATCCTGGTGGTGGGGGCGAGGACCTCCTCGAACTGCAACCGCCTGCGCGAGGTCGCCGCCGAGGCCGGGCGGCCGAGCCGCCTCGTCGAGGGGGCCGAGGACCTGGCGGAGGTCGACCTCGACGGGATCCGCACGCTCGGGCTGACCGCCGGCGCCTCGACGCCCGAGGCCTCGATCGCCGAGGTGATTGCTGCGCTGCAGCGTCGCACCCCCCTGCGGATCTCCAGTCTGCCGGGCATCGTCGAGGGCGTGAGCTTCCCGCTTCCGTCGAGTTTGGGCCACAGTTAGGCGCTTTGGCACCCAGCCTGGACCCTTTCGAACCTAGCTTGCTGGAAATCCGCCACTTTTCGGGCTAATCAGCCCGCTTGGCACAGCACCCGACACGAACCACGACACAAGGAGCCTTGGTCTTGGGCATTCCTCTCCGGTACGTCGCGAAGATCGGCGGCTACATTCTCAAGCAGCACCTCACCGGCCGCAAGCGTTACCCGCTTGTCATGATGATGGAGCCGTTGTTCCGGTGCAATCTCGCCTGCGCAGGCTGCGGCAAGATCGACTATCCGGACGAGATCCTCAACAAGCGCCTGCCGGTCGACGAGGCGCTCGAGTCGGTCCGCGAGTGCGGCGCACCGGTGGTGGTCATCGCGGGCGGCGAGCCGCTCCTGCACAAGGACCTGCCGCAGATCGTTGAGGGCATCATCGCCCAGAAGAAGTTCGCGATCGTCTGCACCAACGCGCTCCTCCTCGAGAAGAAGATCGCGCAGTACAAGCCGAGCCCGTACTTCACCTGGTCGATCCATCTCGATGGCGACAAGGAGATGCACGACCAGTCGGTGTGCCAGCGCGGCGTCTACGACAAGGCGGTGGCGGCGATCCAGAAGGCCAAGGAGATGGGCTTCCGGGTCACGATCAACTGCACCTTCTTCAACAACTCCTCGGCCGACAAGATCGCGGACTTCTTCGACAGCGTGACCCGGATGGGCATCGACGGCATCACCGTCTCCCCCGGCTACGCCTACGAGCGCGCCCCCGACCAGCAGCACTTCCTCAACCGCCGGGCGACCAAGGACCTGTTCCGCGGCGTGTTCCGCCTCGGCAAGGAGAAGGGCCGCGAGAAGTGGACCTTCCAGCAGTCGGGCCTGTTCCTCGACTTCCTGGCCGGCAACCAGACCTACCACTGCACCCCGTGGGGCAACCCGACCCGGACGGTCTTCGGCTGGCAGAAGCCGTGCTACCTGCTCGGCGAAGGCTACGCCAAGACCTTCAAGGAGCTGATGGAGACCACGGACTGGGATTCCTACGGCACCGGCAACTACGAGAAGTGCGCCGACTGCATGGTGCATTCCGGCTACGAGGCCTCCTCGGTGGTCGACTCGGTGAAGAAGCCGTGGAAGCCGGTGATCTATGCGCTGCGCGGGATCAAGACCGAGGGCGAGATGGCTCCCGAGATCTCCCTCGAGAACCAGCGCCCGGCCGAGTTCGTGTTCTCACGCAACGTCGCGCAGAAGCTCTCCGAGATCCGGGACGCCAAGGCCGACGCCAAGAAGCGCGCGACAGCGGCCTAACGCGGCGAAGGCCGCCGACGAGTCGCGGGCGAGGCGCACCAGCCCGCCCACGCTCGCCCGGCGGCGCGCCAGCGCCGCCAGAACGGCGAGGATGTCGGGCTCGCCGTCCGGCTTGAGGGCCTTGGCGATCGCCGCCGGAAGGGCGCGGTCGGCCGGGTCGCACACCACCCGCACGGCGCAGAACGGCAGCCCGTGCGCCTCCGCGAAGGCGGCCGCGACGTGGGATTCCATGTCGACCGCCGCCGCCCCGGTCTCCGCCCGCAAGGCCGCCTTGGCGTGCGGAGACAGCACCGCCGCCTCCACCCCCGCGACATCGGCGAGCACCACCCGCACCGGCGCGTCCGCGAGCCGGCGGGCGAGGGCCGCGACGACCTGCGGGTGCGCCGGGTGCCGGACGCCGCCGGCGCTCACCCCCGTCGCCACCACGACGTCGCCCGGCACGAGATCGGGCGCGAGCCCGCCGGCGATGCCGATGCTCATCACCGCCCGGCAGCCCGGGGCCGCGCGCCCCTTGAGCATTTCCCGCAGCCGCTCCGGGTTGCCCCCGGCCCCCACCGTCGCCACGCCGGGCCCCGCGGCGAGCCGCGCCTCACGGGCGAGGCCCGTGACGGCGAGCACGGGATGGGGGCCGCGCGGGCCGGTGGTGTCCTCGACGACGGTCATGCGGAGCTCGGGGAACGCTGTGGGGAGGGGGGATCAGGCTCTCCCATACCAGAGCGGGCGAGCCGAGCATGTGGCGCCGGTGACACGGGGCGACGGCGGCGCCGTCGCACTCCGTTTCACGGAGCTATATTCCGGTTTCGCGCCCGTGCGGCGTCGCGAGCGGGGCGAGCCCTGCACGCGCAAGCGCCTTCCTGCAGGTGTCGGATGACCGCGACGAACGATGACGTCGACCGGGCACTCGCCGCGCATGTAAGCGGCGTCTTGCGGCACATCTGGGACCCGATCGGCATGGGAATGGAGGGGCCGCCGGACGAGTATGACCGGTACATCCCGGGCATCGTCGCCCTGTTGCACGGCAGAACGGCCTACGACACCGCGATCGCCGAGCACCTCATTCGCATTGAGACCTTGGAGATGCGGCTTTCCCCTCGGACACGGGTGAGGTCGACTTCGACCCGGGCGGCCCGTGCCTTGCTCGGCCTGCGTGATGCCTGCCTCGACGCGCCCCACCTGCTCGTCGCTCAGATCATCAGCTGGAACGGGCTGCACTGCATCTGGATTTTCCGGCGGTCCGACGGACTGCACAATTACCAGCACGCCGTGTTCCGGAGCGAGAACGACGAGAACGGCGAATACGGCTGGTGGGCCGATACCGGGGAGGGGCGACCGGGCCTTTTCTCGACCGCGACCGCCGCAGAGGCCGAAGCACGTGCGACGATAGGCTGGCTGCGGACGTGCGACGGCTGACTGGCGCGCCCGCCTCCGGATCGGCGAGGCGGCCGCCGTGCCCCTACGCCTCCGGATCCGCCCGGTTCGAGAACCGGTCCCGCGCCGTGAAGCGGTCGGCGGGCAGGCCGGAGGGCAGGGTGCCGCGGTAGATCTCGCGCGACAGGAAGGTGCGCTCGATCTCGATCTGCTCCTCGTCGAGGTCGACGTACCAGCAGCGGCGCCGGGGCGACCAGCGGTAGTTGCGGTCCTTGAGCCGGTCCTTGAGGGCGATCGGCGCATCGGAGGCCCAGAGCCGCACGGTGGGGCGGCGCGCCGCCTCGAGCAGCGCCGTGAAGGCGAGGCGGCCGGAGGTGCGCAGGGGCCGGGCCAGGATGGCGAGCAGGGCCTCGCAATCGTCGATCGCCCGGTGGCCGTTGTGGAACCGGCCGTGGTCGGCGAGCAGGTGGCCGAGCCGCATCCCCTCGTGGCCCTCCGCCCGCCAGGGGATCTGGTGGCAGGAGCAAGCCCAGTTGCGCGAGACGAAGACCGGCCAGCGGCGCTCGCACATCTGCCGGTCGAAGCGGGCGTTGTGGGCGATGACGACCCGGGCCTCCGCCGCCAGGCACTCGACCGCCGCGTCGTCGATGCGCTGGCCGGCGACGTCGGCATCGGTGATGCCGGTGAGGCGCACCACCGCCTCGGGGATCGGGATGGACGGCTGGTGGAGCTGGTTGAACCGCTCGAGCACCCGGTAGATCCGCCCGCTGGCGCCGTACTCGAACTTGATGATGCCGAGCTCGATCACCTCGTCGGCGGTCACGTCGATGCCGGTGGTCTCGGTGTCGAGGATCAGGCCGACGAAGGTCGGCTCGTCGGGCTCCGCGGCCGGGGGCACGAAGGGGCCGAGGCGGCGCAGCACCCGGTAGTCGCCGGTGCGCTCCAGGATGGCGGCGATGTCGTCGAGCGCGTCGGTCAAGCGGCGGTCACCCCGAAGCCCAGCGGCCGCGCGGCGGCGGCGCATGTCGTTGCTTGGGGCAAGGCTTACCCCCGGGCCGGCCATCCGGCCAAGAGCCCGGCCGCCACGCTCCACCGCAATCGTCGCCCGACAAACAAGACCCCGCGACCCTGTGGGCCGCGGGGCAAGTGGAGGAGATCCGAGGAGCAGAAGGCCCCCGCCGGCCGGGGAGGACGCGTGGCGGGCGGGGGCGCCGGGCCCGCTCGCGCGGGCCCGACCCACCCCCAACCGGCCGCCGCTTCCCCGGTTTCGGGGACGGCGGAGAAAGCTCCGCGGGAGTAAACCTCGATCAAGCCGGGCCGTGCGAGACGCCGGAATTCGGCAGCAAGCGCCGGGATGCGGCGTGACGGCGACGAGGCCAGGATGACGCCATCGCCCGGACAGGAAGGCACGAGGCTGATGCGCAACCCGGACCCTGCCGCCGCTCCCCCGCCCCTCGACGACGCCGCGCGCTTCGCCGCGGTGGCCCGGCGCGACCGGGCGGCGGACGGCCTGTTCGTCTACGCGGTGCGCACGACCGGGGTCTATTGCCGGCCGAGCTGCGCCGCCCGGCCGGCCCGGCCCGAGAACGTCAGCTTCCACCCGACCTGCGCGGCGGCGGAGGCCGCGGGCTTCCGGCCGTGCCGGCGCTGCCGCCCGAACGAGGCGAGCCTGGCCGAGCGCCAGGCCGAGGCGGTGGCCCGGGCCTGCCGGCGGATCGAGGCGGCGGAGACACCGCCGGCGCTCGCCGACCTCGCGGCGGCGGCGGGCTTGAGCCCCTACCATTTCCATCGGGTGTTCAAGCAGGTCACCGGGGTGACGCCGCGGGCCTACGGCGCGGCCCGGCGGGCGGCGCGGGCGGCGGACGGGTTGCGGCAGGAGGACAAGACCGTGACGGATGCGATCTACGAGGCCGGCTACGGCGCGGCGAGCCGGTTCTACGACGCGGCGCCGGAGCGCCTCGGCATGACGCCGACCGCCTATCGCAGGGGCGGGGAGGGCGCGGCGATCCGCTTCGCGGTCGGCGCCTGCTCGCTCGGCCACGTCCTGGTGGCGGCGACCGAGCGCGGCGTCTGCGCGATCCTGCTCGGCGACGAGCCCGACGCGCTGCTGCGCGACCTCCAGGACCGCTTCCCGAAGGCGGCGCTGACGGGAGGCGACGCGGGGTTCGAGGCGACGGTGGCGCTGGCGATCGGCCTCGTCGAGGCCCCGGGCGCCGCCCCGGCCCTGCCGCTCGACATCGGCGGCACCGCCTTCCAGCAGCGGGTCTGGCAGGCCCTGCGGGCGATCCCGCCCGGGCGCACCGCGACCTACGCGGAGATCGCCCAGGCGATCGGCATGCCCAAAGCCGCCCGGGCGGTGGCGCTCGCCTGCGGCGCCAACCCGATCGCGGTCGCGGTGCCCTGCCACCGGGTGGTGCGCCAGGACGGCGGCCTGTCGGGCTATCGCTGGGGCGTCGCGCGCAAGCGGGCCCTGCTCGACCGGGAGCGCGACGCCGGGGACGGGCCGCGGGACAGGACCTAACGGCGCTTCACTCCCGCTGCGGAACTTTCCCTCAGGAGACAGGTTGTGGCGGCGAAGGGGCGTCAGGCTTTCGCAGTGCGGTCGTCCGTACGGCAAAGCTATACACGAATGGACTCTATTCAATGTCTCGCACTGCACTTCTGGCCGCGCTCGCCGTGACGGTCGCCGGCAGCCTGCCGGCCGCGGCCCAGAACCTCGTGATCTTCCCGAACGACCGTCCGGCGGCCGAATCCACCGAGGCGTTCCGGGCCGAGGCCCTGCGCAGCGACGCCTACAACATCGAGGCGAGCCGCCTCGCGCTGCAGAAGTCGGGCAACCGCGCCGTGCGCGGCTACGCCGAGCAGACGATCGTCAACCGCCAGGCCACCACCGACGCGCTCCTGCCCCGCGGCACCTCGCTGAGCTCCTCCGGCACTGTGGTGGGCGATGCCGGCAACGGCGGCCTCCTCGGCTCGGGCGGCCTCCTGACGGCCCCGCTCGCCATCGCCACCGCGCCGATCGCGGTGGTCGGCAACGTGCTTCAGGGCCAGCCGGCCTTCGGCCGCTCGCTCGTCGACACCAACCCGGGCACCCCGGGCCGCCGCGTCGCCCTCGACCCGGCCCGCGAGCAGCGCCTGGCGCGCCTGCAGGCCGCTCCGAGCGGCAAGCGCTTCGACGCGCTCTACACCGCCGACCAGGCCCGGGCCCAGGGCGACAGCGTGCAGCTCTACGAGACCTATTCGCGCTTCGGCGACAGCCAGGTCGGCCGCACCTTCGCCAACGAGGCCAAGCCGATGCTGCGCGAGGATGCCGGCGAGGCCGACCGCCTGGCCGACCGCTACTCGAACGCCGACTCGCTGTTCTGATCGCACCGGGTCGACGGGACCGGCCGGGCGGAGGTTTTCGCCCGGCCCGGGCCGCGCCCGGCCATCCGGCGCCGCCCGTCCCCGGGGACCATCGCGGGACAGATCCTGTCTCCGGGCGGGCCTCCGGGACCGAATTTACGCAGGGGACGGATCGTTGCGCGGAGATCGGCGTTCTCTCCCCGACCCCCTGCCGTCATGCTTTGGCGCCAGGCCCGATACCACTCCGTCGCGCGAGCTTCCCCGTGGAGCGCCAACCCATGTCGTGCCGCCACAACGCCGTCGCTCCCCAGCCGCACCTGATCGCGACCGCGCCGTCGCACCTGCGCAAGTGGCGCCGCTTTCCGAGCGCGCTGCCGCAACCGGCGAACGACAACGGCCGCGCCGGCTACAGCGCCGAGGCCGGCCTGTGGGCCGCGGCGCTCGGTGCCACCGCCACCATGGTGGCGGTGCTGATGGTCGGGATGATGCTGTAGGCCGGATCCCGGCTCAGCGCCCCGTCTTCTGCCGCCAGGCCGCGAAGTCGGCCTTCGCCCGCTCGTCGATCAGCGGGTAGAGGCCGATCACGCCGCGGCCGTTCTGCACCTCCTCCAGCACGAAATCCTCGAACACCGTCATCTCGGCGGCCTCCGCGGCGATCTCGTCGGCGATCTCCGCCGGGATCACGATCACCCCCTCGGCGTCGCCCACCACCACGTCGCTGGGAAACACCGCGACGTCGCCGCAGCCGATCGGCACGTTGATGTCGAGCGCCTGGTGCAGGGTCAGGTTGGTCGGGGCGGACGGGCGGTTGTGGTAGGCCGGGAAGGGCAGGGCGCCGATCTCGGGCGAATCGCGAAAGCCCCCGTCGGTGACGACGCCGGCCGCGCCCCGCTTCATCAGCCGCGTCACCAGGATCGCCCCGGCGGAGGCCGCCCGCGGGTTCTTTCGGCTGTCCATCACCAGCACCGCGCCCTCCGGGCATCGGTCGACCGCGACGCGCTGCGGATGACCGGGATCGCGAAAGACCGCGAGCGTGTTCAGGTCCTCCCGGGCCGGGATGTAGCGCAGGGTGTAGGCTTCGCCGACCATCGCCCCGGCCTGCGGGTTGAGGGGGCGCACGTCCTGGATGAACTGGTTGCGCAGGCCGCGCTTGAACAGGGCGGTGGCCAGGGTCGCGGTGCTGACGGTCTTCAGCGTCGCGCGGGTCTCGGGGCTCAGGGGCATCGGGGCTCTCCGGTCGGGCGCCGAGGCCGCGGGCGGGGGAAAGCCCGTGGGACGCCGTGCCGCCACCGATCCTCCCCGCCACCCGGACGACTTCGCCGCTCCGCGGCCGCCGGTCCGGCAGCCTGTGACGCGCCATTGAAGCACTAATGTTTTAGTACATCAACCGGTTTGCCAGAGCTTCGTCGGAGCCGAAGTCCTCCCCCGCGGAGGGGGAGGATCCGGGCAGGGGTACGTCTTACTTCTTGCGCGGCGCCGGGGGCGGGGGCGCCGGGGGCTCGTCGCCCCCTTCGTCGGCCTCGCCGCCGCCGATGGTGGTCTTGAGCGCGAAGGCGACCAGCGGGCTCGCGACGTCGACCACCTCGGCCTTGGTCAGGCCGTCCTTCGGGTCGTAGCTGCCGACCAGCATGACGGTGCGGTTCTCGCTCTTGGCGAGGTCGAGACCGTCGCCGGAGACGGCCACCGGCTTGCCGGCGATCTCGTCGGCCTTGCGGTCGTTGGTGAACAGCACCGTGACCTTGCCGTCCTTGACCACGCCGACGTAGCAGATCTCCTCCGGCGTCCGGCACGGGAACAGCATCGCGGCGACGGGATCGGGCTGGGGTGCCTCCTTGGGCGGCGGGGGCTTGGGCGGGCCCTTCGGGGCAGGCTGGGCGGCGGCCGGGACGGCGGTGAGCGCGAGCAGCGTGAAGGCGAGCGCGGAGCGCATCAATCTCGTTCTCCAGGTGGTGCCCTATCGGAAGGCGCGAAGTGGCGCGCCGCCGCCGGAGGTTCAAGGGCGGGGTGGCCCGGGACGCCTCACGCCTGCGCGAGGCCGCCGTCGAGGTCGGCCGCCGCCACGAGGTCCCGCGTATAGGCCTCGCGCGGGCGGGCCAGCACCGCGTCGGTCGGGCCGCGCTCGACCTCGCGGCCGGCGCGCAGGACCAGCACGGTATCGGCGAGCGCGCGCACCACCGCGAGGTCGTGGGAGATGAACAGGTAGGCGAGGCCGTGCGCCGCCTGGAGGTCGCGCAGCAGGGCGACGATGTCGCGCTGCACCGTGCGGTCGAGGGCCGAGGTCGGCTCGTCGAGGACGACGAGGCGGGGCCGCAGGATCATCGCCCGGGCGATGGCGATGCGCTGGCGCTGCCCGCCCGAGAAGGCATGCGGGAAGCGGTGGCGCCAGGCCGGATCGAGGCGGACCTCCGCGAAGGCCTCCGCCGCCCGGGCGTCGCGCTCGGCGGCGGCGAGGTGGGGGGCGTGGACCCGCAGGCCCTCCGCCACGATCTCGCCGGCGGTGAGGCGCGGCGAGAGCGAGCCCATCGGGTCCTGGAACACCGGCTGGAAGCCGCGGCGCAGGGGGCGGAGCGCCGCCCGGTCGAGGGCCGTCAGGTCGCGGTCCTCGAACCGCACCAGGCCGTGGGCGGCGGGTTCGAGGCGGATGAGCGCCCGGCCGAGGCTCGACTTGCCGGAGCCCGATTCGCCGACGACCCCGATCGTCTGGCCGGCCCGCAGGGTGAGATCGATGCCGCAGACCGCGAGCCGCGGCGGCTCCGCCCGGAGCAGGCGCCGCCGGCCGGGATAGCCGACCGACACGCCGCGCGCCTCCAGCACCACGGGGGCCTCCGCGGCCACCGGCGCCTTGCGGCCCGCCGGCTCGGCGGCCAGCAGATCGCGGGTCTCGGGCGCCCGCGGGTTCCGGAACAGCGCCCCGGTCGGCCCGGTCTCGACGAGGCGCCCGGCGCGCAGGACCGCGGTACGGTCGGCGATGCGCCGCACCAGCCGCAGGTCGTGGGTGATGAACAGGAGGGCGAGCCCGAGGCGCCGCTTGAGGTCGGCGAGCAGCGCCAGGATCTGGGCCTGGACGGTGACGTCGAGCGCCGTCGTCGGCTCGTCGGCGATGAGGAGATCGGGCTCGCCGGCGAGCGCCATGGCGATCATCACCCGCTGGCGCTCGCCGCCGGAGAGCTCGTGGGGATGGGCCGAGAGGCGCGCCGCCGCATCGCGGATGCCGACGAGGTCCAGGAGCTCGCGCGCCCGCGCCGCCGCCTGGCGCCGGCCCATGCCCTGATGGGCGCGCAACGGCAGGGCGATCTGGTGGCCGATGGTGAAGAGCGGGTCCAAAGCCGTCATCGGCTCCTGGAACACCAGGCCGATGCGGGCGCCGCGGATCCGGTCGAGGGCGGGGCGGTCCAGCGCCGTCAGCTCGGTCCCGTCGAAGCGCACGCTTCCCGAGACCCGCGCCGGGGACGGCAGCAGGCCGAGGATCGCGAGCGCGACCTGGCTCTTGCCCGAACCCGACTCGCCGACGAGGGCCAGGGTCTCGCCGCGTGCGAGGTCGAGGTCGAGACCGTCGAGCGCCGTCACGCCGGCCTCGGGGTAGCGCACGGTCAGGCCGCGCAACTGCAGCAGGGTCATGCGCTCACCCCCGCACGTCGAGGGCGTCGCGCAGGCGCTCGCCGAGCAGCGTCAGGGCGAGCAGGCTGGCGACGAGGAACGAGGCCGGCACGATCAGCATCCACGGCGCGGTCTCGAGGGAGCGGGCGCCGTCGGCGATCAGGACGCCCCAGCTCGTCGCCGGCTCCTGCACGCCGAGGCCGAGGAACGACAGGAAGCTCTCGATCAGGATCACCCGGGGCACCATCAGGGCCGCGAAGGCGACGACGGGGCCGAGCAGGTTGGGCACGACGTGCCGGCGCAGGATCGCGCCCGTCGAGAGGCCGAGCGCCTCGGCCGCCCGCACGTAGTCGCGCCGGCGGATGGCCTGAGCCTCCGCCCGGACGATGCGGGCCATGTCGAGCCACTCGACGGCGCCGACCGCGACGAAGATCAGCGCCACCGAGCGGCCGAAGAACACCACCAGCATGATGACGAAGAACACGAAGGGCAGGGAGTACAGGATGTCGACGAGGCGCATCATCGCCGCGTCGACCCGCCCGCCGAGCGTGCCGGCGAGCGCCCCGTAGACCACCCCGATGCCGAGCGCCACCGCGGTCGCCATCAGGCCGAGCGCCAGGGACAGGCGGCCCGCCGTGAGCGTGCGGGTGAGGAGGTCGCGCCCGAGCGCGTCGGTGCCGGCGAGGAACCGGAGCGCGCGCAACGGCGCCTCGACGGTGAGCCGCCGCCCGTCCTCGGAGCGCCCGAGGAGGCGGGCCTCGCCGAAGGTGTCGGAGCGGGAGAAGAAGGTGAGCACCCGGTCGTCGATCGGCCGGTCGGAGGCGAGCGTCAGGCGCACCGCCTCCCCGGTGACCGCGACGTCCTCGGCCCGCACCCGCATGCGGAGGGCCAGCCGGTCGAGGGCCGGGCCCACGGCCTCGGGCTTGGGGTAGAGCGCGAGCGAGGGCGGGACGCCCGGATAATCGTAGTAGAGCCGGTCGTAGGGGTGGCCGGTGGCGAAGGGCCCCAGCAGGCAGGCGAGCGCCACCACGACGAGGAGCGCCGCGCAGGCCCGCGCGAGCCCATCACCGAGGAGGCGGCGCCGGGCGCGGGCGAGGAGCGAGGCCTCGGCGAAGGCGAGGCCGGACGGGGACGGGCTCACCCGAAATCCCTCAGGCGGGGATCGATGAGCGCGCAGGCGAGGTCGGACAGGAGGTTGAGCACGAGGACGAAGACCGCGATCAGCACCACCGTGCCGAGCACCAGCGTGTAGTCCCGGTTGATCGCCCCGTCGACGAAGTAGCGCCCGACCCCGGGCAGGCCGAAGACCGTCTCGACCACCACCGAGCCGGTGAGGAGCCCGGCCGCCGCCGGCCCGAGATAGGACACGACGGGGAGCGCCGCGCCGCGCAGGCCGTGGAGCGCCAGGGTGCGGGGCGGGAGCCCCAGCGCCCGCAGGGTGCGCCAATGCGGCCGGTCGAACACCTCGACGAGACCGGCCCGGACGAGCCGCGCCACCACGGCGACCTGCGGCAGCGCCAGGGTGACGACCGGCAGGACGAGGTTCTTCGGGCTGCCGTCGTCCCAGCCGCCGACGGGGAGCCAGTGCAGGGTCAGCCCGAAGGCGATCTGAAGGAGCGGCGCGACCACGAAGCCCGGCACGGTGAGCGCGAAGGTGCCGAGCGTCGTCACCGCATGGTCGAGGACCGAGCCCCGCCGCAGGGCCGACAGCCCCCCGAGCAGCGTGCCGAGGACGAGCGAGACGAGGAGGGCGAGCCCACCCAGCGTCATCGAGACCGGCAGGCCGCGGGCGAACAATTCGGCCACCGAGAGGTCGCGCACCGAGAAGGACGGCCCGAGATCGCCGCGCGCCAGCGCCGCGAGGTAGCGGCCGTACTGGACGAGCAGCGGCTGGTCGAGGCCGTAGACCCGGCGCAAATTCTCCATCGCGGCTGCCGGCAGCGGCCGCTCCAGGTCGAACGGGCCGCCCGGCGCCAGCCGCACCAGGAAGAACGACAGGGTGACGACGATGAACAGCGTCGGGACGGCCTGGGCGAGGCGGCGCAGCACGTAAGGAATCATGCGCGGGGCATCACGCGAGCGACAGCCAGCGCGTCGGCGAGACGCCGCGCAGGTTGGGCTGGAAGCCGCGCAGGCGCGGGCCGATCAGGTGCTTGTGCCGGTAATGCAGCAGCGGGATCCAGGGCAGGTCGGCGAGGAAGAGTTCTTCCGCACGGTAGAGGATCCGGGCGCGGGCCTGGAGGTCGGTCTCGCGGGCGGCCTCGCGCATCAGGGCGTCGTAGGCCGGGTTGGCGTAGCGCCCGGAATTGAAGCCGTCGTTGCCGCTCTCGACCAGGAACAGGAAGTTCTGCGGGTCGGCATAGTCGGCGAGCCAGCTCATCCGGGCGATGTCGAACGGTCCGCCGTCGCGCAGGTAGGCGAAATGGGTCTTGGCGTCGGTGGCGGCGAAGGCCGTCGCGACGTTGAGCGGGCGCCACATGTCGGCGATCGCCACCATGGTGTTCCGGTTGTTGTCGGTGATGTTGTAGCGCAGCTCGACCGCGAGCGGGGTCCCGCCCGGGCCGTAGCCGGCCTCGCGCAGGAGCGCGACCGCCGCATCCTCGCGCTCGAGCGGCGAGAGGTCCCGGCCGGGCATCGTCGGCGGGGGAAGCGCGTTGTCGAGCCCGGCCGGCGTCAGCGAATAGGCCGGCAGCATCGTCTCGCCCCACACGGCGTCCGCCAGGAACTCGCGGTCGAGGGCGAGCGACAGGGCCCGGCGCACCCGGGCGTCGCCGAGGGGGCGCTTTCGCACGTTGACCATCAGCGCCAGCACGCCGAGGGCCGGATTGAGCACCACACCCGCGCCGAAGCGGGCCTTGAGCGCCTTCA
The DNA here is from genome assembly GCF_036448855.1 of Methylobacterium ajmalii. NCBI lineage: Bacteria > Pseudomonadati > Pseudomonadota > Alphaproteobacteria > Hyphomicrobiales > Methylobacteriaceae > Methylobacterium > Methylobacterium ajmalii. The sequence continues at coordinate 72,220 of NZ_JAZFXT010000068.1, read as the reverse complement.
CCTGGTCGGCCGGCAGGTCCTCGAGGGAATCGATCTCGCCGGCGGCGAAGCGGCGCACCGCGGCGGCGAGGTCGGGGGTCGGGATGTACTCGACCCGGGGGATCGCGATCGCGGCGGCATCGCGGTGATGCGGGTTGCGGACCGCCGTGATCCGGTCGTTGGGCGAGAAATCCTTCAGCACGTAGGCGCCGTTCGACACGAGGTGGCCGGGCCGGGTGAAGGCGTCGCCGAAGCGGGCGAGCGACGGCCGGTGGAGCGGCGTGCTCGCCTGGTGCGCCATCAGCTCGACGAAGTAGGGGGTCGGCTGGGCGAGCCGGATCACCACCGTGAGCGGATCGGGCGCCGCGACCCCGACGGCGTCCACCGGCATCGCCCCGCGGTTGACCGCCTCGGCGTTCAGGATCGGCGCGAGCACGCTGGCGTACTTCGCTCCCGTCGCCGGGTCGAGCATGCGCCGGAAGCCGTGCACGACGTCGTCGGCGACGACCGGGTCGCCGTTCGACCAGCGCCCGTCGGGGCGCATCGCGAAGGTCCAGGTGAGGCCGTCGGCGGAGGTGGTCCAGCCCGCGGCCGCCCCCGGCACCAGGTCGCCGTCGGCGCCGTAGGTGCTCAGGCCCTCGTAGAGGTCGAGGAGGATCGTCGCCTCGGCCACGGTCGAGGTCTTGTGCGGGTCGAGGGTCTCGGGATCGGCGCCGTTGCCGCGCCGGTAGGCGGCGGGGCCGGCCGCGCGGGCGGGGGCCGCCGCGCCGAAGGGCACGGCGCCGAAGGATGCGGCGCCGAACCCCGCGAGGACGTCCCGGCGCCGCACGGCGCGGCTCAGGCGCCGGCCTGGGCCTGGAGGCCGGCGGCCTCGATGCCGGCGAGCGCCGCCTTCTCGTCGTTGTCCGAGGTGTCGCCCGAGATGCCGACCGCGCCGAGGAGCACGCCGTCGCGCTTGATCAGCACGCCGCCCGGGACCGGGATCAGGCCGGCGGGGCCCGCCACGTGGGTCACGGCGGCGACGAAGTAGGCCTGCTCCTCGGCCCGCTTGGCGATGGCGCGCGAGCCGATGCCGAGCGCCAGGGCGCCGTTGGCCTTGCCGAGGGCGATCTCGGCCCGCTTGAGGCTGGTGCCGTCCTCGACGGAGGCCGCCTTGAGGGCGCCGCGGGCGTCGAGCACCACCACCGCCAGGGGCTTGAGCCCGAGGTCGCGGCCGGCCTTGAGGGCGGCGGTCACGAGGGTCGAGGCGGCGTCGAGGGTGAGGTCGGACATGGTGTCGGGAACTCCGGGTCGTCGGATGGGCGGACCGCGCGGGCGGGCCGCCATCCTCGGGTCCCCGGGGCTTACCCTGCCGGGCCGGGGGATGCCAGGGCCGGGGTGCCGGCCGCCGGGGCCCCGCGTTGCCGCAGCGGGACCGCCGTGATACCGGCCCCGCGCACCATCGGCGCCTTGAGGGACATGTCGGACCGCGACCCCGCTGCCGCGGGCCTCTCCGAGGGCCTGCACCTCACGCACACGATCGACCTGCCCGGCCACGGGACGCTCGCGGGCGAGATCGACCTGCGCGAGAATTTCTCGGCCTGCCTCGGCGACGTGCCGCTGCGCGGCCGGCGGGTGCTCGACGCCTGCGCGCTCAGCGGCTTCACCAGCTTCGCCATGGAGGCCCTGGGCGCCGAGGTGGTGTCCTACGACCGGGCCGAGGGCCGGCACTGGGACCTGGTGCCGTTCTGCGACGGCGCTCCGGCCTCCCACCTCGTGCCGCTCCTCGACGAACACCAGGCCCGGATCGCCCGCGCCTACCGCCACTGCCACGCCGCCCTGGGCTCGCGGGCCGAGCGGATCGAGGGCGACCTCTGCGCCGTGCCCGAGGCGATCGGCCCCGTCGACCTCGCGGTTCTGGGGGCGCTGGCGCATGTCCGCGACCCGTTCCGGGCGCTGCACAGCGCGCTGCGCCTCGTCCAGGAGACCGCCGTGGTCACCGGCATGCTGCCGCGCCGGCCGTGGTACGACCCGGGCCGGCTCGTTGACGACGGCTGGCTCGGCGACGCCCGGCACGGGCCGTTCGCGCGCGAGCGGCTGGCGGACCGGCGCGCCGACGCCCCCCTGGCCTTCCTGCCCCGCAGCGGCCAGGGCAACCCGTTCGCGGCCTGGTGGCAGATCCCGCCGCGGACGGTCGTGCGCTGGCTTGAGGTCATCGGCTTCGGCGAGACGCGGATCGCCTATCACCGCCGCCCGCTCGCCGGCCGGATGCGCACGCTCTACGCGGTGGTCGGCCGCCGGACGCAGGCGAACCACGCGGCGATCTGAGAAGGACGGCGATGTTCCATATCGGGCAGGACGGCTGGCTGTTTCTGACCGTCGGCACCAACCGGGCGGCGGACCTCTACGCCGACACCCCGGAGGTCTGGCGCATGCTGCGGGGCTGGCGCCGGCTGCTGCTCGCCCGCGCCGACAAGGCCGCGCGGCTCGACGCCTGCTACCTGCACCTGTCCTCGCCCGAGAAGCTGAGCGTATACGACCACAAGTTCTTCGGTCCGGGCCCGGTCCGGGCCTCGCGCTCGCCGACGCGCCGGCTGGGGCAGTTGCTACGTCTCACGCCCAGGGGGCGCCGGCTGTGGGTCGACGCGCTGACGCCGCTCCGGGCCGGGCGCGACGCGGCCGAGCTGTACTACCGGACCGACACGCACTGGACCTCGCAGGGCACCTTCGTCGCCTACCGGGCGATCTGCGTGGCCTGCGGCGCGACACCGATCGCCGACCTCCTGGAGACGCGGCCGGCCCATGCCGCGACCCGCCGCATGGATCTCGGCGAGAAGCTGCAGTTTCCGGTGACCGAGACCTCGACCTACCGGGCGATCCGCCGCACCGCCTGGGTCGCGGAAGCAGGCCGCCTCTACGGGCTGGCGGAAGCCCACCCGGAGCTCGCGCTCCATACCGGCGTGCGGGTCGGTTTCCGCAACGGTGACCCGGCGGCGGATCAGCGCTCGCTGCTCGTGTTCGGCTCGTCCTATTCGGGCTACGGGGGCCTGGGGCTCACCAGCATGCTCGCCGAGACCTTCCGGCGCGTCGACTTCGTCTGGTCGGCGGAGGTCGACTGGGGCCTCGTCGCAAGGCTGCGCCCGGCGATCCTGCTCACGGAATCGGCCGAGCGCTACATGGCCCGGCTGCCCGACGACGATCGCTTCGACGTCGGGCGCTACGAGGACGAGAAGCTCGCCCGGCTCGCCGCCGAGCATCCGGGGCTCGACATCCTCCCGCGCGTGCGCTCGCGGTAGGCGTCCCGCAGCGGCCCCAGGACACGGCGCAGGTCGCGGGAGCCGAGGTCGTAGCGATGCGCCCCGATGCGCGCCACCGGGACGACCTCGTAGGCCGTGCCCGTTGCGAACGCGCCGTCGAACGCGGCGACCCCGGCGAGCGGCACCTTCGCGATCTCGACCCGGATCGACAGGGCCGAGGCCAGGGCGACGATCTCCTGCCGGGTCAGGCCGTCGAGGGCGGAATCCGCAGGCGGCGTCACGAGGCCGCCATCCCGCACGAAGAAGATGTTGGCGCCGGTCAGCTCGGCCACGTGCTCGCCGTCGGGCGCGCAGACGAGGGCGTCGTCGAAGCCCTCCGCCCGGGCCGCGGCGGCGTTCATCGACCCGATCGCGTAGAGCCCCGACAGCTTGGCCTGGAGCGGCCACATGGTCGGTGCCGGGCGCAGCCAGGGACCGAGGCCGAGCGACAACCCGGCCTCGGCGGCATCGGGATGAGGGCCAGACCACTCCCAGCCCGCCACGGCGAGGTGGCAATCGCCGGAGCGGCCGACGATTCCGAGCGCGTCGGCGCCCCGCCACGCGATGGGCCGGATGTAGGCGTCGCCGAACCGGCACGCTTCGGCATAGGCCTCGATCTCGGCGACGAGCTGATCCACGCCGTAGGGAAGCGCGATACCGACCGTCCGGCACGAATAGGCCAGCCGCTCGCAATGCTCGCGCAGCTTGAACGGCCGCCCGTCATAGACCCGCACCCCCTCGAAGGCGGCAGTCCCGTAATGCAGCCCGTGGCTGAGGACGTGCAGCCTCGCCTCGGGCCAGGCGACGTGGCGCCCATCGAGCCAGATCGCGCCGTCGCGCAGGTGGAGGGGGATCATCGCGAGGCCTGCCGTGAGAGGAGGGAGCGGTCGAACGTCGACATGGCGACGCCGCCGAGCGCCAGGCATCCACCCAGGATCTGCTGCGCCGTGGGCGCGTGGCCGAGGACGAGGGCCGCCAGGGCGACCGCGAAGGGCGGCATCAGGAAGGTGAAGATCCCCGTCCGCGACGCGCCGAGCGCCTTCACGGCCTGATTCCACCACAGATAGGCCAGCAGCGTCGCGAAGATCGCCAGGTAGGCGATCGACAGCCAGAAGGTCGTCGAGGCGTTCGCAAGGTCGACAGGCTCGCCGAGCAGGAACGGCATCGGGAGCAGAAAGACCATCCCGAACCCGAACGACAAGGTGGTCGTCTCGAGCGAGTCCAGCCGGTCCGGGGAGAACTTGGCGGAGACGGCGTAGCAGGAGAACGCGAAGGCGGACAGGACGATCAGGACGTTGGACGACAGGGCGACGGAACCGCCCGCATCGTGCGAGATGACGAGGATCGCCCCCACGAGGCCGAGGCCGAGGCCGAGCCACAGCTTCGCCGGCGGCCGCTCCCCGAGCACGGCTGCGCCCAGGAGGGCGGTGAAGACCGGCTGCGTCGTCGGGATCAGGAGCGCGGCGTTCGCCGCCGTGGAGTGGCGCAGTCCGAGATGCAGCAGGATCGTGTAGGCCGCCACGCCGAAGAACCCCATGGCGGCCAGCACGGCCCAGTCCCGCACCGGAAGATCCCGCAGGCGCGGCCACAGCGGCTCCCGCTGCCTTGCGGAGACAAGGCACAGCGCGACGTAGCACGCCGTCGTGACGACGAACCGCACGGCCGCCGTCGTCGCGGCGGGCTGCTCGTGAAGCGCGATCTCGCTCGCCACGAAGGTTCCCGCCCAGAAGATCTGCACCAGTACCAGCTTGAGAACAATGCTCGTTTTTTTGCCGAGATCCACCATCTTATCGATCCTATGGCAATAACAACGCAATATTACCTAGGGTAATATAAAATTGCCAGGGGATTTTCACAAATCATGTTCATGCCAGCAGGCCGCCATCGACGGATAGGCAGGCGCCGGTGGTGAAGGAGGCTCGCGCCGAGGCGAGGAAGTACACCGCCTCCGCAACCTCTCCGGCCTGCGCCAGGCGGCCGAGGGGATGAAGCCGCTCTCGCCGTCGCCGCCCCTCGACCGCGTCGGGCTCCACGGCCAGCGCGCGGTCGGTCATGGGCGTGTCGACGATGGCCGGCGCGACGGCATTCACGCGGATGCCGGAGGCCGCGAGTTCCGAGGCGAATGCCCTGGTCAGCGACAGCACGGCGGCCTTGGTCGCGCTGTAGACCCCGTCTCCGGGCCAGGTCCGGAACGACGCCACGGAGGCCAGGTTGACGATGCTGCCGCCGCCCGCCCGGACCAGATCCGGCACCGCAGCGCGCGAGCACAGGAACACCGACCGGACGTTCACCGCGAACAGTCTCTCGTAATCCGCGAGGCTGAAGCCGGTCAGCGGGCCGGTGATCTCGATGCCGACGTTGTTGACGAGCGTATCGACGGGGCCGCAGGCCGACGCGATGCAGCCGAAGGCGCGTTGCACGCCGGCCTCGTCGGACACGTCGGCCGCGAATGCATCGGCGCGCCCGCCGAGGGCTTCGATCTCCGCGACGACCGCGGCGGCCGCGCCCTCGTCGATGTCGATGGCGGCGACCCTGGCGCCGCGTCCGGCGAAGCAGAGCGCAGTCGCGCGCCCGATACCGGATCCGGCACCCGTGACGATGACGGTCCGGGGGAGGTCCGGGCGGGTCATGCGCGCTCCCGCTTCGGGCGGAGGTTCCACCGGGGCGGGATGAAGACGTTCAGCGAGGTGGCGTCCCGGCTCTCGTCGTTCCAGCCCGAATGCGGCACGTATTCCGGCGCATGGTAGACCACCTCCGGCCCGAATGGCCGGATCTCCTCGCCGACCTGCATCGTGTAGGTGCCGCTCACGCCGATTCCGATCTGGATGCCGCGATGGGAGTGGAGCGGCATCCTGGCGCCGGGCTGCAGGCTGGAGAGCATGATCTCGAACCACGGGCCGACGAAGAAGCTGACCCCCAGGCCGCCCTTGACCGCGCGCATCTCGGTGAGCGGCAGGGCGACGGCGCCCGGCGGGCTGCGGGTCAGCTGCCCCTCCTCGCCCGGGACCGGCTTGCGCTTGATGTCTACCGTCACGGCCGTCGCTCCGCTCTCGTTGCGCGCTGCATGCGGCGTGCCACCTGGCGCGAAGTAGGCCGTCTCGAGCGCGTGGATGGGATAGTCGCGCCCGTCGACCTCCATGATGAAGCCGCCGCGGAGACACAGGCCGATCTGGTGCTCGTCGTGGACGTGCTGCGGCACGACGGCGCCCGGAGCGACCTCGTTGATCATGACGACGGTCCCGGCCGGATCGTCGAGCGCGTACAGAGACGTGCTCACTCCTGGAAAGGGCTGGATGTTTCGCCACTCGGGAAAGTACACGCTCATGCCTTTCGCCCCCTCTGCGCGAAGACATTCCAAGTCATCTGAATGACGATGCCGGTCGTCGAGTGTTCGAGCCCGAGTTCCTCGATGGTCGCGAGGTTGCACAACGCCATGTCGGCCTCGCGCGTCAGGACGGCCCGCGCCGCGGCGGCGGTGGAACGGCGATGCGCGACGCGGTATCGCGACCCAACCGGCAAGATCCGGGGAATCAGGTCGACCGGGGCGGGATGGCTCGCGATGAGGGGGCCGCTCTCCGGCTGGGCCGACCCGGAGCCGCCGAAGACACCACCCTCGCCACTGCGCCACGCGAGGTGATAGGGCGGCGTGTCGTGACAGAAGCACCCGATCACTTCCAGGCGCGCATCCATGAAGAATGTGTTTGCGCCTGCAAATGCGCTCGGGACGATGATGAGACGGCCACCATCGCGAGCGTCGCCCCGAAGCGCGTCTTGAAAGTCTTCGTGGAGGACGATCGGCATCTCACGGGACATGACCGCAAGAAAATGTTTAGCGGCGATGTGGCTGCTGGTCGATTCCGGTCCCAGCGTGTGCAGGGACTCGAATAATCCCATATCCGTGCCGCCCTTGCGCTGGCTGAACCCGGTTTCGACGGGCTGCCCCCTGAACGACATGCTTGTCGGCAATGATTCCCTTGAATTGTCGTGCATCTCGCCAGAGCTTTCGAGCCAGGACTTGATGCAACCAACGATGTAATATCCATTATTAAGTGTCAACTTTAAATATTGGAAATCTGATTTTCTAAAAATAAGATTATTTATGATTATGTTTTCAGCGCCAGCGCATAATTTATCGATATTCTGCCGCTTTTTTCGCCGACTACGGAGGATATTCGATCGCAATCGGGATCTACCGCTGGGTCATCCGGGATGCTGACGCATCGGTTCGATCTCGGGCAGGCCCGAGATCGACGGAGCCGTCAACCCATCTCGAATGTTCGACACCAAGCCCCGAAGTCCGAGCCATTGGGCTTGGCTAAGGGCTTGGCGAAAATTCGAGAACGGAACCAAAGGTCGTTTTCTTTCGACCGTTGGTATCAGTTGTTCACCGGCTTCGCGGCCCCTGGCGAACGAACCCGTTTCGCGAGCCACGGCGGTAAATACCACCCTGGATAGCGAGTTTCTATTTAGTCGGTGAACACCACGGTCTTGCGGCCGTTGGCGATCACCCGGTCCTCCAGCACGTAGCGCACGGCGCGGGCCAGCACCCGGCGCTCGATGTCCCGGCCCTTGCGCACGAGGTCGTCCGGGGTGTCGCGGTGCGAGATGCGCTCGACGTCCTGCTCGATGATCGGCCCCTCGTCGAGGTCGCCGGTGACGAGGTGGGAGGTGGCGCCGATCAGCTTCACGCCGCGCTCGTGGGCCTGGTGATAGGGCTTCGCGCCCTTGAAGCCGGGCAGGAACGAGTGGTGGATGTTGATGCAGCGGCCCACGAGCTTGTGCGAGAGGTCGTCCGACAGGATCTGCATGTAGCGGGCGAGGACCACGAGCTCGGCGCCGGTCTCCTCGACGAGGCGCCACAGGGCGGCCTCCTGCTGCGGCTTGGTGTCGGCTGAGATCGGCAGGTGGTGGAACGGCACCCCGGCGAGATCCGCCGCGCCGTAGATCTCCCGCGGGTAGTTCGAGACCACGGCGCAGACCTCCATCGGCAGTTCGCCGATGCGCCAGCGGTAGAGGAGGTCGTTGAGGCAATGGTCGAAACGCGAGACGAGCAGCATCACGCGCCGCCGCTCGGCCCGGTCCCGCAGGGTCCAGTCCATGCCGAAGCGCTGGGCCACCGCCTCGAAGCCGGACGCCAGCGCGTCCCGCCCCGGCGCGCCCTGCACGGGGTTGAACACGATCCGCATGAAGAAGCGGGCGGTCTCGACGTCGTCGAATTGCTGCGCGTCGAGGATGTTGCACCCGGCCTCGAACAGGTAGGCCGAGACGCCGGCCACGATCCCCGGGACGTTGGTGCAGGAGAGGGAGAGGACGTAGGAGGGGGTGGTCATGGGTGTCCGGGCCGGAAACGAGAATCGGCCTCCGCCCTAGGCGATCGTCTCAGGCGCGTGAAGCCCCCGGGCCCGCTTCCCTGACGAAAGCGACCCGGTCCCAGGTCACGCCGGGCCGGCCGAGCTGCGCATCCTCGTCCGTCCGGGACAGGACGCACCGCAGGCCATGAACCCGCGCGAGGTCGATCGTCTCGGCCGCCGACACGTCGAACATCCGCCGCCCCTCCGGCACGGGGCCGTGGCGCAGCGACAAGGCCATCACGCCCCCGACCCGCATCAGGGCCACGAGACGCGACATCGCGCGCCGCCGCTCGGCCTCGTCGAGATGCATCCAGACGGCGGTGAGCATCACGACGTCGACGCTGTCGCCGCGTCCGGAGAGGGCGGCGAGGTCCGGCAGGCCGTCATCCACCCAGTCGATCAGCGGGTACGAGTGCAGGGCGACCGCCTGCCGGCGCAATTCGAGCGTGGGCTCGACGGCGGTGACGCGGTAGCCGAGGGCGGCGAAGCCCGCGGCATCCCGCCCGGTCCCGGCGCCGACGTCGAGGACGTGCGCCGGCGGCGCCGGCAGCAGCGGCAGGATCGCCGCGTGGATGTCCGCGAAGGCGATGCTCTCGTATTGCGCGACCAGCCGCTCGGCCTCGGCGGCGTAGCCGGCCGTACCCCGGGGAGCGCTCCCGTCCGTCACGCCTCCGCCTCCAGTTCCCCGCTCACCTCCAGCCACTCCTCCTCGGCGCTGCCGAGAGCCGCGGCGGCCTCGGCCCGCATGCGGGCGAGCTCACCGGCCTTGGCGGCGTCGGTGCGGAAGGCGGTGCCGTCGGCGAGCGCCGTGTCGATCTTGGCGATGGCGGCCGAGAGCTTGGCCATCCTGGCCTCCACCGCCTCGAGCTTGCGGCGCAAGGGCGCGAGCGCCGCCCGGCGCTCGGCGTTGGAGCGGCGCTCCACCGCCTTGGCGCCGCCGGTCGGCTCCTGGGCCTTGGCGGTCTCGGCCTCGGGGCCGGCCAGCACCAGGCGGCGGTAATCGTCCATGTCGCCGTCGAACGGCTTCACGGTGCCGTTGCGCACCAGCCACAGCCGGTCGGCGCAGGCCTCGACCAGGAAGCGGTCGTGGCTCACCAGGATGACGGCGCCCTCGTAGTCGTTGATCGCCTCGACCAGCGCCTGGCGGCTCTCGATGTCGAGGTGGTTGGTCGGCTCGTCGAGGATCAGGAGGTGGGGGCCGTGGAAGGCGGCGAGCCCCATCAACAGCCGCGCCTTCTCGCCGCCGGAGAGCTGCGAGACCGGGGTGTCGGCCTTGTGGCCGGGAAAACCGAGGCGCGCCGCCGCGGCACGCGCCTTCGCCTCCGGCACGTCCGGCATCAGGTCGCGGACATGGGCGTAGGCGCTCTCGGCCGGGCGCAATTCGTCGAGCTGGTGCTGGGCGAAGTAGGCGACGTTCATCTTGCCCCAGCGCCGCACCTCGCCCGAGAGCGGATCGAGCCGGCCGCCGATGAGCTTGCAGAAGGTCGACTTGCCGTTGCCGTTGGCCCCGAGCAGGGCCACCCGGTCGTCGGGGGCGAGGGTGAGGTTGAGGCCCGTCAGCACCGTGCGGTCGGGATAGCCGGCCTGGACCCGCTCCATCGCGACCAGCGGCGGGGACAGGGCGCGCTCCGGGCTCGGCAGGTGGATCACCGGCACGTCGTCCTCGATGAGCGCCGCGATCGGCTCCATCTTGGCGAGCCGCTTCATCCGCGACTGGGCCTGGCGCGCCTTGGTGGCCTTGGCCTTGAAGCGGTCGACGAAGCTCTGGAGGTGGGCGCGCTCGGCCTCCTGCTTCACCCGCGCCTTCGCTTGCAGCATGCGCTTCTCGGCGAGCTGGCGGGCGAAGGAGGTGTAGCCGCCGCGATAGAGCGTGAGCTTGCCGCGATCGAGGTGGAGGATATGGTCGACGGAGGTGTCGAGGAGGTCGCGGTCGTGGCTGATGATCACCGCGGTGCGCGGATAGCGCTCGAGGTAGTCGTAGAGCCAGAGCGTGCCCTCGATGTCGAGGTAGTTGGTCGGCTCGTCGAGGAGCAGGAGGTCGGGCTCGGAGAACAGCACCGCGGCGAGCGCCACCCGCATCCGCCAGCCGCCGGAGAAGTCGGAGCAGGGCCGGGCTTGCGCCTCCGCGTCGAAGCCGAGGCCGTGCAGGATCGCGGCGGCCCGCGCCGGGGCCGAATGGGCGTCGATGTCGACGAGCCGGGTCTCGATCTCGGCCCGGCGCAACCCGTCGGCGGTCTCGGCCTCCGCCATGAGGCGCGTGCGCTCGGTATCGGCGGCGAGCACCACCGCGTGCAGGGTCTCGGGGCCGGCCGGGGCCTCCTGCGCCACGCCGCCGATCCGCGTGCCCTTCGGCAGGCCGATCGAGCCGCCCTCGGTCGGGATCTCGCCCTGGATGATGCGGAACAGGGTGGTCTTGCCGGCGCCGTTGCGCCCGACGATCCCGACCCGCGCCCGCTCGGGCAGGGCGAAGCTGGCTTGGTCGAGGATCAGGCGGTCGCCGATCCGGTAGGTGAGGTCGTTCACGCGGAGCATGGCGGCGTTGTGGGGGCGGCGCGACCGGGTGGCAAGGGGCAGACCGGTGAGGGGCCCCGTGTTGACAGCGCCGCCCCGCGCACCGTGTAAGCGGAGCCATGAGAGCCGACATGACCGCCGAGCCCGGATCCGCGATGACGCTCCCCTCCGAGACGACGTCCCCCGCCGGGACCCTCGGCCGGCTCCTCGCCGAGCGCCGGGCCCTGATCGGCATCGTCGGGCTCGGCTATGTCGGGCTGCCGCTGGCGCTCGCCGCCCTCCGGGCCGGCTTCTCCGTGCTCGGCTTCGACGTCGATCCCGGCCGCGTCGCGGCGCTGAACCGGGGCGAGGGGGCGTTCCACCATATCCCGGGCGACGCGCTCGGCCCGGCGCTGGCCGCCGGCACCTTCGCGGCCACCAGCGACATGGCGCGTTTGTCCGAGCCCGACGCGGTGCTGATCTGCGTGCCGACGCCGCTCACCCGCCACCGCGAGCCGGACCTGTCCTACGTCGAGGCCACCGCCCGGGCCATCGCCGCGCGCTTGCGGCCCGGCCAGCTCGTGGTGCTTGAATCGACCACCTATCCGGGCACCACCGAGGAGGTGATGCGGCCGATCCTCGAGACGGGGGGCCTGCGCTCCGGCCACGACTTCTTCCTCGCCTACTCGCCGGAGCGCGAGGACCCGGGCAACGACCAATTCGACACCGCCCGCATCCCCAAGGTGGTGGGGGCCGACGACGATGCCGCGCGCACACTCGCGGAGGCGCTCTACGGTGCGCTGGTGGTGCGCACGGTGCCGGTCTCCTCGGCGGCGGCGGCGGAGGCCGTGAAGCTCACGGAGAACATCTTCCGCTCAGTCAACATCGCCCTCGTGAACGAATTGAAGCTTGTCTACGACGCGATGGGCATCGATGTCTGGGAGGTGATCCAGGCCGCCGCCACGAAGCCCTTCGGCTTCATGCCGTTCCAGCCCGGACCGGGCCTGGGCGGCCACTGCATCCCGATCGACCCGTTCTACCTCGCCTGGAAGGCGCGGGAATTCGACGTGCCGGCCCGGTTCGTGGAGCTGGCCGGCGAGGTCAACACGCGGATGCCCTACCACGTGGTCGAGCGGCTGGCGGCGGCCGTCGACCGCACCGGGCGCGCCTTCTCGGGCGCGAGCGTGCTGGTCCTGGGCCTCGCCTACAAGCGCAACGTCGAGGATACCCGCGAGAGCCCGGCGCTGAAGCTCATCCGGCTGATCGAGGGGCGCGGCGCGGTCGCGCTCTACCACGACCCCCTGGTGCCGGTGCTGCCCGCGACCCGCGAGCACCCGGAGCTCGCCGGGCGGGCCTCGCAGCCCCTGACGCCCGAGACCCTGCGGGCCGTCGACGCGGTGCTGATCGCCACCGACCACGACGGCGTCGATTACGGGCTGGTGGCGCGCGAAGCCCGCCTCGTCGTCGACACCCGCAACGTCATGGCGCGCCATGGTCTTACAGGTGCGACGATCGTGAAGGCGTAATCCCGGGAAAAGCCCCGGCTTTATCGGCACATGACCCCGGTGCGAGCCCCCGCGCCCTGGCGAGCGCGGCCGCGCCGGGCTAAGAACGCGGGAGCAACACCCGCGACGCCTCCGCGGGGTCGAGGGCATGTGATGGGTCGGCTCGCAGGGTTTCCGTTCTTCAAGGACGCGGGCGTCGACCTGACCTCCTACGAATCGCGCTGCATCTGGCGGCGGTTCGACGCCAACGAGATCCTGGTCGATTTCGACGACGCCTCGACCGACGTCTACCTGCTCGCCTCCGGCGAGGTGCGGATCCTCAACCGGACGCAGTCCGGCAAGGAGGTGATCCTGGGCGAGATGCGGGCCGGCGAGTTCTTCGGCGAGCTCGCCGCCATCGACGGGGTCAGCCGCTCGGCCAACGTCACGGCGCTGACCCGCGGCGAGCTCTGCGTGGTGCCGGCCGCGGTCTTCCGCGAGATCGTCTTCGCGGCGCCGCCGATCGCCGACAAGCTGCTGCGGCTGCTGGCCAAGCGCGTGCGGATGCTCAACGCCCGGCTGATGGAGCACGCGGTCCTCGACCTGCGCCACCGCCTCTACGCCGAATTGCTGCGCCTCTCGGCGCCCCGGCCCGGCACCGAGGGCGAGCGGGCGGTGAGCCCGCCGCCCTACCACCACGTGCTCGCCGCCCGCATCGGCTGCCGCCGCGAGCAGGTGACGCGGGAATTCACCGTGATGGCCCAGGAAGGTCTCGTCGACCGGACCCGCGGCGCGCTGATCCTGCGCCGGCCCGACATCCTGGAGGCGCGGGTGGCGGAGGCGCTGCGGGAGGATTCCTGACGCGCGCCCTTCACAAGACCGTCCATGCATAAGACCTTCACGGCCCACCGCGAGGACCGCCCCGGCGCGGCGTGGCTCGCGCGCTTCCGGGCCGGGCGGGACGAGGCCGCGCGGTGGTATCTCGGCGACACAGCCGCCCCGCTCCCGCCGGAGGCCTGCCGCGCCGCCCTCGTCCGGCACATGCCCGAGCTCGTCCCGCATTACGATGCGGCCTGCGGGCTCGTCGGCGACGACGACCTCGCCCACAGCATCCTCAGCCATTACCGCCCCGCCGCCCACCGGCAGGGCTGCAGCCAGGCGGTGTGGCTCGGCGAGGACGGGCCGGCCCTGGTGCGCAACTACGACTACCCGCTGACCTCGATCACCGGCCGGATCGAGCGCACCGCTTGGTCGGGCCGGCAGGTGATCGGGATGGGGCAGCGCCCCTGGGGCGGCTGCCTCGACGGGATGAACGACGACGGGCTCGTCGTCAGTTGCACCCTCGGCGGCATCGCCCGGCGCGGGGAGGGCTTCGCCATCATCCTGATCCTGCGCTACCTCCTGGAGACCTGCGGCTCGGTGGCCGAGGCGACCGAGGCGTCGCGCGGCCTGCCGCCGACGCAGCTCCACAACGTCACGCTCCTCGACCGCACCGGCGACCACGCCACACTCTTCCTCGGGCCGCGGCGCGAGGCGGCGGTGACGCGCCAGCGCACCTGCACCAACCACCAGGAGCGGGCCTCGCCCGCCTCGCGCTCGGCCCTGCGCCAGGGGGTGCTGGACGAGGCGCTGGCCGACCCCTCGACCACGCTCGCCGGCCTGACCGCGCGGTTCTTCGATCCGCCGCTCTACTCGCGCAAGGCGGCCTTCACCACCGCCTACACGGCGGTCTACCGGCCGGCCGAGGGGCGCGTGGACTACCTCTGGCCCGGCCATCGCTGGAGCCAGAGCTTTTCCCGGTTCGAAGAGGGGTCCTACACGCACGATTACGGCGAGCTGGAGCCGTAGCGGCGGACCCGCGCGGACGGGATCGGGGACCGGACGTTCCGGCGGATCGGGGGCGGCGCATGCGGATGCTGGTGCTCGGCGGCACGCAATTCCTGGGTCGGGCGGTCGCCGCGCGGGCGGTGGGGCGCGGCCACGCCGTCACCTGCGCGGCGCGGGGACGCTCCGGCGCCGCCCCGCCGGGCGCCCGCTTCGTGGCGATCGACCGCGACCGGGCGCACGGGCTCGACGCCCTGAGGGGGGAGACCTTCAACGCGGCGGTGGACGTGGCACGCGATCCGGGCCGGGTCCGGCGGGCGCTGGCGGCGCTCGCGGGCCGGGTCGGGCACTGGACCTTCGTGTCGACGACGAGCGTCTACGCCGACACGGCCACGCGCGGGCAGACGGCCCGCACCGCGCCGCTCCTGGCGCCGTCCGACGACGGACCCTACGGGGCCGCCAAGGTCGCGTGCGAGCGGGCCTTTGGCAGTGGCGCCCTGATCTGCCGGGCGGGCCTGATCGTCGGCCCCGGCGATCCGACCGGGCGGTTCTCGTACTGGATCGCGCGGCTCGCGCGCGGCGGGGAGGTGTTGGCGCCGGCAGAGCCCGACGATCCGGTCCAGTGGATCGACGTCCGCGACCTCGCGGCCTGGATCGTCCACGCGGCGGAACGTGGTCTCGCCGGGCCGTTCGACGCGGTCGGGCCGCCTTGCACCCGTCGCGCCTTCCTCGACACCTGCGCTAACGCCCTCGGCTCGGCTTGCACCTCTGCGTGGGTGGATCGGGCCTTCCTCGACCGCCACGGGATAGGGCGCGAATCCGGCCCGTTCTCCCTGCCGCTGCCCCTGCCGGACACGATCGGCGACGCCTCGCGCGACGTCGCGGCGACGCTGGCGGCGGGCCTGAGCGTGCGGCCCCTGGGGGAGACCGCCCGCGACACGCTTGGCTGGCTGGAGGCGACCGGCGGTCCCATCACGGGTCTGACGGCGGGCGAGGAGGCGGCCCTGCTGGCCGCCCGGCACGCGGAGCGGGGCTACCGCCCCTCCGGCCCGTAGGCCGCGAGGAAGACCCGCACGGCCTCCGCCACCCAGTAGGTCGTCTCGGCCTCGGTCGGCGGGTCGCCGACGGCGAAGAGCAGGCGGCGCATCGTGGTGGCGGCGCAGAGGTCGAAGAAGTGGCGGGCGGCGAGGTCGGAATCCATCGCCCGCAGGCGGCCGGCGGCGACCTGGGCGTCGAGATAGGCCCGCAGCCGCGTGCGGCCGAGCAGCGGCCCCGCCTCGTAGAAGGCCCGGCCGAAGCGCGGGAATTTTTCCGCCGCGCCGATCACCATCCGCACCGAGGCGATGTGGTCGGGCCGGACCATCGCCTCCATCAGGCTGGTGCCGAGGCGGCGCAGGACGGCGGCGATGTCGGGGTCGTCGTGGTCGAGACGGCAGATGTTTTCCGCGAGGCTGCGCTTCTCCTCGATCGTCAGCGCCTCGAACAGCGATTCCTTGCTCTCGAAATAGACGTAGAGCGTGCCCTTCGAGACCCCGGCCGCCTTGGCGATCGCCCCCATGCTGGCACCGTCGAAGCCGCTGGCGAGGAACACCTCGCGGGCGCCGTCCAGGATCTGGCGGCGCTTGTCGGTCTCGGCGGGGCCCGCCTCGGCGAGCGGGTCGGCGGTGGTGCGGTCGATGCTCATGGTCGGAGCCATTGTGGGGGCGCGGCCGCCGCGGTCAACCGGGCGCGTGCGCTGCACACGGCCTCGATTGACCGAACGGTTCGGTCAACGTAGTATCGTGACCGTTCGAGAGCCGTCAATCGATTCGAATCGGGCGATTCGGGTCGGTGCGGCTGGGACGGATGACGACGATGGCGTTTCGAGACGATTACGCGCAGGGCCGGCCCGCCGGCGAGGCGCCCACCAAGGCGGCTCCCCAGGCCGAGGCCCCGGCGCCTACCCCGCCCGCGGGCGCGCCCGCCAAGGGCAAGCGTCCCTTACGCCGCCTGGTCCTGCTCGCGCTGCTGCTCGGCGGTGGCGCCTACGGCGCCTCGGCGGGCCACGAGTGGTGGACGACCGGCCGCTTCTTCGTCACCACCGACGACGCCTACGTCCAGGCCGACATCTCGACCCTGGCCGCCAAGGTCTCGGGCTACCTCGAGGCGGTGCCGGTGGTGAACGGCCAGGCGGTCAAGGCCGGCGACGTCGTCGCGCGGATCGAGGACGGCGACTACCGCCTGGCTCTCAAGGCCGCCGAGGACAAGCTGGCGACGCAGGGCAGCGTGATCGCCCGCATCGCCCGCCAGGCCGAGGCCGCCCGCGCCCAGGTGCTGCAGGGACGGGCCCAGATCGACGCCGCCAAGGCCGACCAGGTCCGGGCCGCCGCCGACTACCAGCGCCAGACGCAGCTCGCCCTGTCCGAATTCGCCGCCAAGTCGCGCCTGGAGCAGTCGCGGGCCGACCGCGACCGCTCGGACGCCACCGTCAAGGGCGCCGAGGCCAACCTGATCGCGCTCCAGGCCAACGTCGCGGTGCTGGAGGCCCAGACCCTCGAGGCCGAGAACCTCGCCGCCGAACTGCGCACCGCCGTCGACCGGGCGAAGCGCGACCTGTCCTTCACGGTCCTGCGCGCGCCCTTCGACGGCGTGATCGGCAACAAGGCGACGGAAGCCGGGGCCTATGTCGGGCCGGGCTCGCGCATCGCCGCGCTCGTGCCGCTCCAGAGCGCCCGGGTCGACGCCAACTTCAAGGAGACCCAGCTCGGCCGGGTCCGGGTCGGCCAGCCGGTCCACATCCGGGTCGATGCCTGGCCCGACCGCGACATCCTCGGTACCGTCGAGAGCCTGTCGCCGGCCTCCGGCTCGGTGTTCAGCCTGCTGCCGCCGGACAACGCCACCGGCAACTTCACCAAGATCGTCCAGCGCCTGCCCGTCCGGGTGCGGGTGCCCGAGGAGGTCGCCCGCGAGGGCCTGCTGCGGCCGGGCCTCTCGGTGGTGGTGCGGGTCGATACCCGCGGCCTCGACGAGACCAAGCCGCCGGCCCCGATCGACCCGCACCGGGCGGTGTCGGAGGGTGGGGCGGCGGCGTCGGTGCGCACGGCGGGTCGTTGAGGCGGAAACGCGCGCCCCCCGAGGCCCGTGCACCAGATGTGACACCCTCGGCGTCATCCTGGGGCTCGCCGAAGGCGAGAATCCGGGATCCGTAAACGCCGAGGGCGCCGAACGAGGCGGGACGCGATTTGCTCCATCCTGCAAGGGCGGCGGTTATGGATCCCGGGCTCCGCTGCGCGGCCCCGGGATGACCCTGTGAGGTGGAAACGCCTCCGCACACTCGATGATTTTCTTCCCTAGAGCGCTTCACGATCGCGCTGCAATCGCGAAGCGCTCTAAGTCTTTGTTTTGTCGCATTTTCTCCGACGAACCGGTTTCCACTTCGTCGGAAAATGCTCTAGCAGGCTTATCCGACATGGCCGCGACCCCCGCGCCCGCCGACGCGCCGATCGACCGCCGCCGCATGGTGGCGTTCGTCTGCATGGTGTTCGGGATGTTCATGGCGATCCTGGACATCCAGATCGTCTCGGCCTCGCTCGCCGAGATCCAGGCCGGCCTCTCGGCCTCGGCCGACGAGATCCCGTGGGTGCAGACGAGCTACCTCATCGCCGAGGTGATCTCGATCCCGCTGTCGGGCACCCTGTCGCGGGTGCTCTCGACCCGCTGGATGTTCGTGATCTCGGCCGGCGGCTTCACCCTGATGAGCCTGATGTGCGCCACCTCGTCGACGATCGGCGAGATGATCTTCTGGCGCGCCCTGCAGGGGTTCATCGGCGGCGGCATGATCCCGACGGTGTTCGCCTCGGCCTTCACGATCTTCCCGGCGTCCAAACGCAGCATCGTCTCGCCGATGATCGGGCTGGTCGCGACGCTCGCCCCGACCATCGGCCCCACCGTCGGCGGCTACCTCACCGACCTGTTCAACTGGCACTGGCTCTTCCTCGTCAACATCGTGCCGGGCATCTTCGTCACGGTCTCGACCTACCTGCTGGTCGATTTCGACAAGCCGAACTTCGACCTCCTCAAGCGCTTCGACTGGGCCGGCCTCGGCCTGATGGCGGCCTTCCTCGGCTGCCTCGAATACGTGCTGGAGGAGGGCCCGACCCACGACTGGTTCCAGGAGGAGGCGATCTTCGCCGCGGCCATCGTCTGCGGCATCGCCTGCATCGGGTTCTTCTGGCGCGCGCTCACCGCCGAGCAGCCGATCGTGGACCTGCGCGCCTTCTCGGACCGCAACTTCGCCGGCGGCTGCCTGTTCAGCTTCGTCATGGGCATCGGCCTCTACGGCCTGACATACCTCTATCCGGTCTATCTCGGCCGGGTGCGCGGCTACTCGGCGCTGCAGATCGGCGAGACGATGTTCGTCTCGGGGCTCTGCATGTTCGCCACCGCGCCGATCGCCGGGCGCCTCTCGGCCAAGGTCGATCCGCGAATCATGATGGCGATCGGGTTCTCAGGGTTTGCCGCCGGCACCTGGATCGTCACCGGCATCACCAAGGACTGGGACTTCTACGAGCTGCTGTGGCCGCAGGTGCTGCGCGGCTGCTCGCTGATGCTGTGCATGATCCCGATCAACAACATCGCGCTCGGCACCCTGCCGCCGGCCCGGATGAAGAACGCGTCGGGGCTCTACAACCTCACCCGCAACCTCGGCGGCGCGGTGGGGCTGGCGCTGATCAACACCGCGCTCAACGACCGCTGGGACCTGCACCTCGCCCGCCTGCACGAGCGCTTCACCTGGACCAACCCGATGGTGCTGGAACGCCTCGACAGCATGGCCAAGGGCTTCTCGGGGCTCGCCGGCAACCCGGACGCCATGGCGCTGAAAGCCATGATGAACACCGTGCGGCTGCAAGGCCTCCTGATGAGCTTCTCCGACGTTTTCCTGATCCTGACCGTGCTGTTCGTGCTGATGGCCTGCGCCACGCCGATGATCCGCCGGCCGCGCCCGGGCGGGGCGGGGGCCGACGCGCATTAGACGCGGCACGGCTCACGAGAAAAGGCGCCCCTGCCCGGGATCGGGGCAGAGGCGCCAAGTCTATGACACGTCTCGGGAGGAGATGCGGAGGCCGCCCGGGTCGAAGGACGCGGCGGGCGGAATCAACGCGTGTCGGAGGCAAAGCTACACCCGGTTTTCCCGTTTCCACAAGTCTCCGCGACCCTCGACCTTGGTCCGGGGCGGGTGACCGGGGGTTACTTCTGCGTCAACCGGGCGCCGGGAACCGGCCGCCTGGCGCCCGGGCAGGGCGCCAGGCCGTTGATTCCCGAAGCCTTTTCCACCCGCGGACGGCCGTTTCGGCGACGGAGGCGACCGGCGGTCCTTCCCAGGCGGGCCCGACCCGCGATAAGTGTGGCGCTCCCGCCCGCCCGCGCCGCCCGGACGACGTGACGACGCCTCATCCCTCCGCGATCCCGCCCGCCACCGGCCACCTCCGCTTCGAGGCGGTCACGAAGCGCTTCGGCGCCCATCCCGCCGTCGACGGCGTCGACCTCGACCTCGCGGCGGGCGGCGTGTTCTGCCTGCTCGGCCCGTCGGGCTGCGGCAAGTCCACGCTGCTGCGCCTGACCGCCGGCTTCGAGGAACCGAGCTCCGGAAAAATCCTCCTCGACGGGCGCGACCTCGCCGGGGTGCCGCCGCACCGCCGGCCGGTCAACATGATGTTCCAGTCCTACGCCCTGTTCCCGCACCGGGATGTGGCGGGCAACGTCGCCTACGGGCTGGAGCGGGAGGGCCTGGGCCGGTCCGAGATAACGGAACGGGTCGCCGAGATGCTGCGCCTCGTCCAGCTCGAGGCCTTCGGCGCCCGCCGGCCCGACCGGCTCTCCGGCGGCCAGCGCCAGCGGGTCGCGCTCGCCCGGGCGCTGGCCAAGCGCCCCCGGGTGCTGCTCCTCGACGAGCCGCTCGGCGCCCTCGACCGGGCCCTGCGGGAGGAGACGCAAGCCGAGCTGCGGGCGTTGCAGCGCCGGCTCGGCACCACCTTCGTGGTCGTCACCCACGATCCCGCCGAGGCGATGGTGCTCGCCGACCGCATCGGCGTGATGGCGGCGGGCCGGCTGGTCCAGGCCGGCGCGGCGGCCGACCTCTACGAGCGACCGGCCACCCGCTACGTCGCGGGGCTCCTCGGCGACGTCAACCTGATCGAGGGACGCCTCGGGGCGGGCGGGGCCGGAACCGTGCGCGGCCTCGACACGCCGCTGGGACCGCTCCGGGCCTTCGACCATCACGGCGCCGGTGAGGCCGGATCTCCCGGCCTCCTGGCGCTCCGGCCCGAGCGGCTGGCGCTGGCGGCCGAGGGGCTGCCGGGCACGCTCCTGGACACGACCTATCTCGGCGACCGGATCGTCTGCCGGGTCGGGATGGCGGACGGGCGGGTGCTGCGCGCCGCCCTGCCTCCCGGTGCCGGCCCGGCCCCGGGTGCGGGCGTGCACCTCGCCTTCGCGCCCGAGGCGGCCTCGCTGCTGCCGGGCGGGCCGGCCTCGTGAGCGGGCGGCTGCGCGCCTCCCTGCGGCGGCTGGCGCTGCCGGCGGCGCCGCTCCTGTGGCTCCTCGCCTTCTTCGGCCTGCCCTTCGCGGTGGTGGTGAAGATCAGCCTGTCCGATCCGGCCACCGCCCTGCCGCCCTACACCCCGGTGCTCGACTGGGATGCGGGCCTGGCGGCCTGGGCCGACGTGCTCGCCGCCCTCGACTTCGAGAACTACCGCACGCTGATCGCCGACCCGCTCTACCTCGACGCGGGGCTGACCTCGCTGAAGGTCGCGCTCGGCGCCACCCTGCTGCTGGTCCTCGTCGGCTATCCGATCGCCTACGCGATGGCGCGGGCGCCCCGCGCCTGGCAGCCGCTCCTCGTCGCCCTGATGGTGATCCCGTTCTGGACGAGCTTCCTGATCCGGGTCTACGCCTGGATCGCGATCCTGAAGCCCGACGGGCTCCTCAACCAGGCGCTGATCGGGCTCGGGCTCGTCGCGACGCCGGTCGAGATCCTCAATACCCCGGCGGCGGTGATGATCGGTATGGTCTACGCCTACCTGCCGTTCATGGTGCTGCCGCTCTACGCGGTGCTGGAGCGCCTCGACCGCGGCCTCGTCGAGGCCGCCCGCGACCTCGGCGCGAGCCGGCTCGCGGCGTTCCGCACCGTGACCCTGCCGCTGTCGCTGCCCGGCCTCGTCGCGGGCGCGCTCTTGTGCTTCATCCCGATCACCGGCGAGTTCATCATCCCGGACCTGCTCGGCGGCACCGACACCCTGATGCTCGGGCGGGTCCTGTGGAGCGAGTTCTTCTCCAACCGCGACTGGCCGCTCGCGTCGGCGATCGCGGTGGTGCTGCTCGCCGTCGTCGCCGGCCCGGTGGTGCTCTTCCGCGAGGCCGAGGCGCGGCGCCTGGAACGACCCGAGACGGGCGATCCGCGATGAGCCGCCCGCATCCCCTCGCCTGGGCCGCGCTCGCCCTGGGGCTGGCCTTCCTGTACGGGCCGATCCTGCTGCTCGTCGCCTACTCGTTCAACGCCTCGCGGCTCGTCACGGTCTGGGCCGGGTTCTCGACCCGGTGGTACGCGGGCCTCCTCGACAACGGCCCCCTGGTCGACTCCGCCCTCGTCACCCTCAAGGTCGCCTTCGCGTCGGCGAGCCTCGCGACGTTGCTCGGCACGCTCGCGGCGCTCGCCCTCGACGGGCGCCGCCGCTTTCCCGGCCGGCCGCTGCTCACCGGCCTCGTCTACGCCCCGATGGTGATGCCGGAGGTGATCACCGGCCTGTCGCTGCTGCTGCTGTTCGTCGGCCTCGGCATCCCGCGCGGGTTCTGGACCATCGTGGTCGCGCACGCGACCTTCACGCTGTGCTTCGTCGCCGTCGTGGTACAGGCCCGCCTGCGCCTCCTCGACCGCGCGCTCCTCGACGCCGCCGCGGATCTCGGCGCCGCGCCCGTCACGGTCTTCCGCACCGTGACCCTGCCGCTGATCGCGCCCGCGGTGATCGCCGGCTTCCTGCTGGCCTTCACCCTCTCGATGGACGACCTCGTGATCGCGAGCTTCGTCTCGGGGCCGGGCGCCACCACCCTGCCGATGCGGCTCTACAGCCAGGTCCGCCTCGGCGTGACCCCGGAGATCAACGCCATCTCGACGCTACTGATCGGGGCGGTGAGTCTCGCGGTGCTGGGGGCGTCCGTGCTGACGGCGCGGGGTCGTTAGCCGGGCGCGCCGAGCGTGACCCGAAAACGGCCCCGATCCTGCAACGCCCCGTCCGGACGGCCTCCCGCCGCCCACCGGAACCCGGAGCCTTGCGCATGGATGTCGGCGTGTTCATCCCGATCGGCAACAACGGCTGGCTGATCTCGGAGGCGGCCCCGCAATACAAGCCGAGCTTTGCCCTCAACAAGGCGATCGTGCAGAAGGCGGAAGCGCATGGGCTCGATTTCGCCCTCTCGATGATCAAGCTGCACGGTTTCGGCGGCAAGACCGAGTTCTGGGACTACAACCTCGAATCCTTCACCCTGATGTCCGGCCTCGCGGCGGTGACCGAGCGGATCAGGCTGTTCGCCTCGACCGCGGTGCTGACCCTGCCGCCGGCCCTCGTCGCCCGGATGGCGACCACGATCGACTCGATCGCCCCCGGCCGCTTCGGTGTGAACATCGTCTCGGGGTGGCAGAAGGCCGAGTATTCCCAGATGGGCCTGTGGCCCGGCGACGACTATTTCGGCTACCGCTACGACTACTCCACCGAATACGTCCGGGTGATGAAGGATCTGTGGGAGACCGGACATTCCGACTTCCAGGGCGAGCATTTCCGGATGGAGGGCTGCATGATGAAGCCCGCGCCCTCCGGCCCGATCCCGATCGTCGCCGCCGGCCAGAGCGGGCGCGGCATGGACTTCGCCGCGCGATATGCCGATTACAACTTCGTGCTGGGCACCGGCCTCAACACGCCGACGGCCTGCGCGCCGACCTGCGCCCGGCTGATCGAGGCCGCGGCGAAGACCGGGCGCGACGTCGGCTCCTACGTCCTGATGATGGTGATCGCCGACGAGACCGACGCGGCGGCCGAAGACCGCTGGATGGCCTACCGCCAGGGCGCCGACGTCCAGGCGCTCGCCTGGATGCTCGACCAGAGCAACCAGGACAAGAACGCCTCCGCCGATTCGACCGCGACCTGGATGAACCTCCCCGAGGGCGCGGTGAACTTCAACATGGGCACGCTGGTCGGCTCCTACGCCAAGGTGGCGCGGCTGCTCGACGAGGCGGCCACCGTGCCGGGCGTGAAGGGCATCATGCTGACCTTCGACGACTTCCTCGCGGGCCTCGACGCGTTCGGCACCCGGATCCAGCCGCTCATGGCCTGCCGCCGGGATCGTCGGGAGATGGCCGCGTGAGCGTGTCGGACGCGCTCATCGCCCGCACCATCCTGGCCGGCACGGTGGCGGAAGGCGCCCCGGCCCGGGACCTGCCCTCGGCCTGGGACCGGGACGCGCCCGAGCCGGCCCAGGCCGAGCGGTGCCTGCGGCAGGCCGCCGAGGCGACCGGGGCGGCGGCGCCCGCCCCGTCGCCCCTGCCGCCGGTCGAGGCGGGCCCGCCCCACGCCCTCGGGATCGGCGCCCTCCAGGCCGCCTTCGCGGCGGGGACCACCGACCCGGTGGCGCTCGTCGCCGCCTTGCGGGAACGCATCGCCCGTCACCCCTCCGGCCGCGACGCGGTCCTGGCCCCGGTGCCCGGTGCGGACGACGCGGCGGCGGAGAGCGCCCGCCGCATCCGGGCCGGGGAGGCTCGCCCCCTCGAGGGAATCCCGTTCGGCATCAAGGACATCATCGACTGCGCCGGCGCGCCCGTGACCTGCGGCTCGCGCCTCACCGGCGACCGGGTGGCGGAGGCCGACGCGACCGTGGTGGCGCGGCTCAGGGCCGCCGGGGCCATTCCGCTCGCCATGCTCGCCACCACCGAGTTCGCCTGCGGCTCGGCCCACAACCCGCGCTACGGCGCGGTCGCCAACCCGTGGGACCGGACGCGCTGGACCGGCGGCTCCTCCACCGGCTCCGGCGCCGCGCTCGCGGCCCGGCTGATGCCGCTGGCGCTCGGCACCGACACGGGAGGGTCGATCCGGGTGCCGTCCGCCTGGTGCGGCGTCACCGGCCTCAAGGCCACCCGGGGGCTCGTGCCCCGCACCGGCGTCGCGCCCCTGTCCTGGACCCTCGACCATGTCGGCCCGATGGCCCGCTCGGCCGCGGACCTCGCCCGGGTGATGCCCTGGATCGCCGGCCCCGACGGGGCCGACCCGCACGCCGCCGGCCGCTACGACGCCTCACGCGCCCGGGACCTCGCGGGCCTGCGCGTCGGCGTGCCGGACGGCTGGTTCACGGCGATGCAGGACGACGCGGTGCTGGCCGCCTGGGAGGCGATGCTGCGCCTGCTGGAGCGCCGCGGCGCCCGCCTCGTGCCGGTCGATCTCGGCGCCGTCGCGACCGCGCACCAGGACGGCTACACGATCGTGATGGCGGAACTCGCCGCGCTCCAGGAGCCCGACCTCGACCGCGCCGCGGCGCTCGATCCCGGCACCCGCGCCCGGCTGGAGCAGGGCCGGCTCTTCTCCGCCACCGACTACCTGCGCGCGCTGCGCCGCCGCCCCGTGGTGCTGGCGCAGGTGCTCGACGCGCTCGCCGACGTCGACGTGCTGGTCACCCCGGGCCTCGGCGGCGAGGCGGCGGCGCTCGACACCCTGACGGTGGAGGTGAACGGCGCGGCCCACCCGCTCCAGTCGGTGCTGCCGCGCAACACGATGCTGTTCGACTATACCGGCCTCCCGGCCCTGATGCTGCCGACCGGACGCGGCCGCACCGGGCTGCCGGTCGCCGCGCAGGTGGTGGGGAAGCCGTATGACGACGCTGTATGCTTGAGCGTGGGGGCGGCGTTCCAGCGCGAGACGGTGCATCACCTCGCGGCGCCGCCGGAGGCGGGGTGACGGCTCACCGCCCGAGGGTCGTCTCCGCGGCCGCGACGAGCCACGCCGCCATCGCGGGGGCGACCGTGTCGGCCCGATCGCTCCAGCGCGCCACCTGGACCTTCGACGAGGGCCGCATCTCAGGCACCCGTACCAGCCGGGTCAGGCGGCGCCGGCGCAGCGCGTCGGCGACGAGGAGCGAGCGCGCCAGCACGATGCCGTTGCCGTCCTGCGCCGCCTGCAGGGCCGCGCCGATGTCGCGAAAGCGCATCGCGGGCGGGCGCACCCCGTCATCCCCGAGCCACGTCACCCAGGACCATTCGTTGCCGATGCCGTCGGCGGCCCGTCCCTTGCCGAGCCGCGGCAGCCGGCGCCAGTCCCGGCCCGGACAGGCGCGGCGCAGCACGGGCGCGACGACCGGGAAGACGGTCTCGACCGGAAAGGACAGCTCGCACCGGCCGCTCGCCTGCCCCTCGCGCGGGATCCAGAGCAAAGCCAGATCGGTCTCATCCGGCACCGTGCCGGGCCTGCCGTCCCAGGGGTTGCTCTCCCGGGTCGTCACCTCGATCGCGACGGCCGGAAACGCCGCCGCCAGATCGGGCAGGCGCGGCGAGAGCCACCAGGCGAGGAGCGCGTTGCTGACGCCGATCCGGAATGGCCGCGGGGCCCGCCCGCACGCGACCCGCTCCCGCAATCCCGCCAGCGTCCCGAGCAGCGGGGCGAGGTCTTGCGCGAGGCGCTCGCCCGCCGGCGTCGGCCGCAGGCCCGGATTCAGCCGCTCCAGCAACGGCGCGCCGAAATAGTCTTCCAGCCCGCGCAAGCGATGGCTGACGGCACTCTGGGTCAGGCCGAGTTCGGCGGCGGCCCGCGTCACGCTTGCGTGCCGCAGCACGGCGTCGAACGCCACGAGACCGGGGAAGGGGGGCAAGCGGTGCATCGGCCTCGTCCTGTGCCCGACACGACGAGCCATGAAACGAGTTCATACGGGCGGTTGCAACTCTCATTTGCTTCGTCTGCCCCGGCTCCGACTGATCGGGGCCATGACCATTCCCCGAGAACCCACCGTCACCCCGCCTCCCGTCACCTTGCCCTCCGCCGCCTGGGATCGGCGTGCGCGCCTCACCGCCGGCGTGCTCGGCCTGGGGGCCTTCCTGACGCAGTTCGACGTGACGGCCCTGGTCGTCGTCATGCCGGAGATCGGCCGCGACCTCGGCCTCGGCATGCCGGGCCTCGCCTGGGTCATCGACGCCTACAGCCTCGCCTTCACGGCCGCCCTGCTGGCCGCCGGGGCCCTGGCGGACCGCCACGGCCGGCGCCTCGCGCTGCTCCTCGGGAACGCGCTGTTCGCCGCCGCGTCGGTCGCCTGTGCGCTCGCCTCGACCGCGCCCTCCCTGTGCGTCGCCCGTGCCGCGCAGGGCATCGGCGCGGCCTTCCTGATCACCGGGGCGATCGCGTCGATCGCCGGCAGCTTCCCGGATCCCGCCCTGCGGGCCCGTGCGCTCGCCCTGACCGGGATCCTGTCGGGCGTCGCGATGGCGCTCGGCCCGACGCTGGGCGGCCTGCTCGCCGCCCGGCTCGGATGGCCCGCGATCTTCCTCGCCAACATCCTGCCCTGCGGGGTGATCGCGCTCGCCGTTCCCCGCTTCGTCGGCGAGGAGCGGAGAGGGGGCGGAAGGCCGATCGACTGGCCGGGATTGCTCGTCCTCATCGCCGCGCTCGGTCTCGCGGTCGAGGGAGTCCTGCAAGTTCACGCCGCCCCGACGGCGGGCCTGGCCGGCGGGGCGGCCAGCGTCGCGCTCACGGTCGCCTTCGCATGCCGGCAGCGCCGGCGGGAGCATCCGCTGATCGATTCGGCCCTCGTATCGGATCGCGGCGTGCTGGCCGTCGTCGTCCTGCTGCTGCCCGTCTCGGCCGGCTACTGGGCCGTCCTGACCTCCCTGCCGGCCTTCCTGATGGCGGCCCACGGGCTGGGCCCGCAGGAGGCCGGGGTGGCGCTGCTCGCGGCGGCCCTGCCGATGCTGGTGCTGCCCCCGGTCGGCAGCCGCATGGTCGGGCATCTCGGCTGGCGGCGCACGTTCGGGACCGCGCTCACGCTGATCGCCGTCGGGAACGCGATCCTGGCAGGGGCGGCCGGCGCCTCGGCCATGGCCGGCGCGTTCGCCGGCATGACGGCGCTCGGCGCCGGGGCGGCTCTCGCCCATTCCCAACTCACGGGAGCCGTCGTGGCCCTCGCGCCGCCCGGGTCGACGGGCATGGCCTCGGCCGTCACGATGGTGGCGCGTCAGGCCGGGTTCGCGCTCGGCGTGGCGGGGCTCGGCGTGCTGACGCCGACGACGGGCGGCGCCGGCTACGCGGCCGTCTTCGCCGTCGCCGCCATCGCCGGCCTGATCGGGCTCGGCGCCTGCCTCGCGCTGCCGAACAGTCCGAATCGGCCGCGATGAGGGTCTCGCACCGAATGCACGCGCATCCGGCTCAATACTCCCACTCCGCGCCCACGCCCACGGCCGTCCGCCCGTCAGCCCCGGCCTCGCCCTGCACCTTGATCCGCCCGGTCACGTCGTACGTGATGGTCGCGGCGCTGTCCTCGGGCCGGGCGCCGGCGCGCACGCCGACATTGACCCGCTCGCCGAGCGCCCGCGACAGGCCGACCGCGGCGCCGCCCTTGGCGCCGGCCTGGATGTCGAGGCTGTCGAGGCCCAGGCCCTTGCGGGCGCTCTCGAACACGTCGGGGCCGCCGGCGCCGCCGGAGAGCTGGGCCACGGCCTGCGCCAGCTGCAGCGCCTGGAACGGCGAGAGGCCGCCGGACGCCTTCTTGAACAGGAGGCGCGACAGCACCTCGTCCTGCGGCAGCGGCGGCTCGGAGGAGAGCGCGAAGTCGGGCTGGTTGGCCGGACCGGTGACGGCGATCTTGGCGGTCACGTCGCCGGCCTGGGACTGGGCCAGGAAGTCGAGCTCGGGCGCCGTCAGGTCGCCCGCGAAGGTCAGGCGGCCGCGGGTGAAGTCGAGGCGCTGGCCGACGACCTGGATCCGGCCGCGGCGCATCGCGAAGGCGCCGTTCGCCACCGGCGCCGCCGAGGTGCCGGTGAGCCGCAGGGACCCGCCGAGCTCGGCGTCGATGCCGCGGCCGCGCACGGTGATGCGGCCCGGCGCGTTCACCGTCAGGTCGAGGGCGGCGAGGAAGGGCGGCGCCTTGCGGCCGCGCCGCGCCGCCGCCGCGCGCTTGGCCCGCGCGTCGAGGCGGGCGCGCATCTGCGGCGGAGTGTTGACGTGGCGGATGCCCGGCAGCGGCTGGACGGTCGCGGGCAGGCGGTCGGGCACCGAGACGTCGAGGGAGACGACGTCGACCTGGCCGCCGACCCGCGGCGTGCGG
This sequence comes from Methylobacterium ajmalii, assembly GCF_036448855.1. NCBI lineage: Bacteria > Pseudomonadati > Pseudomonadota > Alphaproteobacteria > Hyphomicrobiales > Methylobacteriaceae > Methylobacterium > Methylobacterium ajmalii. The sequence goes on along the minus strand of NZ_JAZFXT010000068.1, from coordinate 43,495 downwards.
GCGAGCGGCCCGGTCAGCGACAGGTTGAGGCCGGAGACGAGGGTCATCAGCGGGCTCGCGACCAACTCGGCCCGGTCGGCCCGGATGGTCAGGTTGCCGGGGAAGCCGGCGGCCGGCTCGACCGCGACGCGGCCCTGGACCTGGAGGGTGCCGCCGTTGCGGGTCGCCGCGGTCAGGCGCTCGATCACCAGGCTGTCGCCGCGGCCGGTGACGCGGCCCTGGATGTCGGTGAGGCGCACGCCGTTCAGCGGGTCGGTGAAGCTGCCGCCGGTGAGGACCGCCGAGCCGTCGATCCGCGGCGCCTGGAGGGTACCGGTGACGCCGGCATCGAGGGCGACCCGGCCGGTCACCCGCTGGCCGCCGGTCGCCAGCATCGAGTTGGCCAGAGCCGCGTCGAGGGTCCCGCGGGCGCGCAGGGCGAGCGCGCCGCCGGGCTCGACCGGCACCGTGCCGGAGAGCGCGAGCTGCACGCCCTTGCCCGCCGTCACCGTGCCGTCGAGGCCGGCGCGGCCGTCCTCGATCCGCCCCGAGGCCCTGGCGTCGATCGGCGGCAGGCCGGCGGAGCGGGTCTCGGGCGTCACGAGGCGCGACACGCTCAAGGAATAGCGGCCCTCCGGGCTCGCCGCCGGTCCGGCGAGCGCGGCCTCGCCGTCGAGGGTGCCGGAGAGCGCCAGGCTCGGCGCAGCGATCCGGGCGAGCGACAGCGGCACGGCCTTGAGGCCGAGGCGCACGTCGAGGCGCTTGCCCAATGTCCCGTCGAGGCTGGCCCGGCCGGATCCGGCGGCGATGGCGAGCCCCGAGACCGTCACGCCGTCGTCGCCGAAGGTGATCCGGGCCGGGCCGGCGAGCGCCAGCCGGTCGGCCCCGCGCACGGCCGTGAGGCGCGCGAGGTCGAGGCGCGGGGGCTCGGCCGGAACGAGCCGGGCGGCGCCGTTGAGGGCGAAGCCCCGGGCCCGGGCCTGGAGCACGAGGTCGCTGCCGTCGGAGGCCGGCTTGGCGTCGAGGCGGATCGCCTCGATCGTCTCCGAGCCGGCGACGAGCCGGTCGGCGTTGAGCCTGCCCGAGACCCGCGGGCTCGCCCACAGGTCGGTGCCGGCGAGGTCGGCGTCGAGGCGCGACAGCGCCAGGGAGGCGGCGCGCACGCCCTCGCCGGTCGCCCGCACCCGGGCGTCCTGGCGGCCGCCGGCGCGGCTCAGGGTGATCGCCGCGTCGAGGCGGCCGGAGAGGCGGGTCAGCGCCAGGGCCGAGAGGTCGTCGAGGTTGCCGGCCTTGAGCGCCACCTCGCCCTCGGCGAGGCGCGAGGCCGGATCGACGGTGGCGCGGCCGGTGAGCGCGACCGAGCCGAGGCCGAGATCGAGCCGGTCGAGCAGCCAGTCGGCGCCGCGTCGGGCGAGGTGGAGGTTGCCGGCGAGCGGTTTGCCGTCGACCCGGCCGGACAGGGTGAGCGTGCCGTCGAGGGCGCCGGTGGCGTCGGTCACGCTCGCCTTGGCGAGAAGGTCGCGGACCGGACGGCCCATGGCGCGGGCCTCCGGCGCCGCGAGCGCCAGGGCGAGGTCGGGGTGCTCGAGCGAGCCGGTGAGGCGGGCGTCGAGGCCGGCCTTCCCGGCGAGCTCGGGGTCGAGGGTGGCGAGGTCCGTGAGATCGACCCGGCCGGTCATGTCGGCCTTGGTCTCGGTGGCGCGGCCCTCGAGCGTCGCGGTGAGCGCCTGCCCGGTGAGCCGCGCCGCCTGGACGGCGTAGCCGTCGGGCAGCCGCGTCAGGCGGCCGGCAAAGCGCAGGTCGCGGCCGAGCGTCCGGTCGAGGGCGGGGGTGCCGAGATAGAGCTTCTCGGTGCTCGCCTCGACGTCGGCGGTGACGCCGGCCCGCCCCGGATCGCCGGAGAGCAGCGCCTTGGCGGCGACGCGGCCGCCGAGCGGCCGCCCGGCGGCGAGCGAGAACGCCGCGAGGTCGGGCAGGTCCGCCGTGAGCGTGCCCGCCACCACGTCGCGGCCGATCCGGCCGGTGTAGCGGGCGCTGGCGGTGGGAGCCTCGATCGTCACCGCGTCGAGGTCGGCGACGCCGTTGGGGTCGAGGCGGCCGACGAGGCGGAACGACGCCTTCGGGCCGACCGCGCGGCGCAAGGCGGGATCGGCGAGGTGCAGGCCGTCGACCTCGGCCTCGGCGGCGAGCCGGAAGGCCTGGCCCTCCTTGGTGCGCGGCAGGGGCGCGACCGTGAGGTCGGCGCTCGCCCGGCCGAGGCGGCTGCCCGCGGCCGAGAGGCCGGCAGCCTTCAGGGTGCCGCGCACGGCCGGCGCGTCGAGCGGCCCCTTCAGGGTCGCGTCGAGCATCAGCGATTCGAGGGTCGACTCGCCGGCCTTGGTCACGCCGCCCTCGGTCGGCAGCGCCCGGGCCTGGAGGGTCAGGTCGGCGTTGCGGGCGGCATCGACGGCGCCGGCGAGCGCCAGCCGGGCGGTGCGGGAGGTGAGGTCGAACCGGTCGACCCGCACCGCCCCGTCGTCGGCGAAGCGCAGGGAGCCGTCGAGGCGGGTGGTGCCGGAGAAGACCGCGGCGAGGGGGCCGGGCATCAGCCCCTCGACCCGCGAGGCGAGGTCGAGGGTCATGCGCCGCTCGGGGCCCGCCCGGTCGATGCGGGCCCGGCCGTCGGCGCCGATGCCCTCGCCGGCCTTGAAGGCCAGGGTGGCGTTCCAGGCGTCGAGGGTGCCGTTGCCGTCGAGGTCGAGGGTCACCGGCGGCAGGCCGGGCAGGTTCATCAGCCGCGCCGCGAGCCCGCCCGCCGGCTCGTCGTGGGCGAGCTTCAGCTCGAGGCGCGCGGTGTCCGGCACGTAGGCGAGCTTGAGGGTAACGGTGCCGGGCTTGTCGAGGCGGCGCAGGCCGAATCCGAGGTCGAGGCCCTCGCGCGGGTCGCCGAGGGTCGCCTGGCCGGCCCCGCCGATGCGGGCGGCCTCGCCGAGGACCGGCTCGCCGATGACGAGGTCGGTGAGCGCGAAGGCCTTCACCACCACCTTCACCGGCAGGTCGGGCAGCAGGGCCTCCTTGTCCTGCGCGGGCGGGGTGGCCGAGGGCACCGGCCGGCGCAGGACCTCCAGGCGCCCGATCTCCAGCCGGTCGATCTCGAGCCGGCGCGACAGGAGCGCCGTGCGCCGCCAGATCAGCCGCGCCCTGTCGAGCCGCAGCCAGACCCCGTCGCGGTCGGCGATGGCGACGTCGCGGATGGTCGCGTCGGACGACAGGGCCCCGTCGACGCCACCGATCGAGACCCGCGAGGTCGGGGTCGAGAGGGCGCGCGACAGGAGGTCGCCGAGGATCGTGGTCTCGCCTTCGGCCGCCTCGCCGGTGGCGGCGTGGCCGAGCCAGGCCAGCGCCATAAGGACGGTCGCGACGGCGGCGGTGAGGAGGCGCGAGGCCCGCATCTGCATCATTCAGAAGGCCTGGCCGAGGCTGATGTAGAGGGCGACCGGCGGCTGCTTGAGCTGCTTGTCGGGGTTGAGCGGCACCGCCAGATCGACCCGGATCGGGCCGATGCCGGTGTAGTAGCGGAGCCCCAGGCCCGCCGCGATGCGGATGCGCTCGTCGAAATCCGGCAGCGACCCGGCGAACGCCGTGCCGGCATCGACGAAGGGCACGATGCCGATCGTGTCGGTGATCTTGATCCGGCCCTCGACGGAGCCCTCGAGCAGCGAGCGCCCGCCGATCGGCAGCTGGTAAGGGCCGATCGGCCCGACGGTGCGGTAGGAGTAGCCGCGGATCGAGCCGCCGCCGCCGGCAAAGAAGCGCAGCGAGGCCGGCACGTCGGCGAGGTTGGCGCCGCTGATCGAGCCGAAGCCGAGGCGCGCGGCGAGGATGTAGCGGCCCGCGTCGTCGAACGAGTAGTAGGTCGAGCCTTGCGCCTTGGCGAGGAGCAGGTCCGGGCTGTTGCCGAGACCCGCATAGGGCGTGAGCGAGGCGGTGACGCGAAACCCCTTCGTCGGGTCGAGGAGGCTGTCGGTCGAATCGTAGGTGACGCCGGCATTCAGGCCGACGAGGCCGTAATCCACACGGCCCAGCGCGTCCCGGTCCGAGCCGAAGCGGCCGTCGAGCCCGACCTGGGCCGAGAAAGCGTCGGCGAAGCGGCGCCGGATCGCCACCGTGCCGCCGGCGGCATCGCTGAGATAGGATTGCTGCACCTCGCGGCCGACGAAGGCGCTGGCGAGCAGGTCGTTGCGGGTGCCGAACAGGGCGGGCTTGACGAAGGTGGCGGCGAGCCGGCCGCCCAGCCCGTTGGTCTCGATGCCCGCGAGCTTGCGGCGGCGGGCGTAATAGTCGGTGCCGAGCCCGAGATAGGACAGGTCGGCGTCGATCCGCAGGGTCTCGCCGCCGCCGAACAGGTTGCGGTCGGCCCAGTAGGCGCGCACGCCCGGCCCGTCGACGGTGGAGTAGCGCGCCGAGACGCCGACGATGTGGCGCGCCCGCTCCGTCACGTCGACGAAGACCGGCAGCGTGCCGTCGGGGTCGAGCGCCGTGCCCTCGCGCACCCGCACGCCGCCCAGCGCCTCGATGCGCGAGACCGAGCGGCGGATGTCGGACAGCGCCTGCGGCGAGTAGGGATCGCCCGGCTCGGCGTAGATGAACGAGCGCACCACCGCCGGATCGACGGTCTTGGTGCCCCGCACCGTCACGGCGCCGATCGCCGCCTTGGGGCCTGGATCGACCACGAAGGTCACGTCCATGACGTGGGCGGTGTCGTCGACCACCGGCTCGCGGCGCAGCACCTTGGCGAAGGGGTGGCCGTCGCGGCGGAAGGAATCGACCACGGCCGCCTCGCGGGCCAGCACCGTGGCGGAGCGGGCCGGCACCTCGCCGTCGATGCGGGTCAGGCGCTCCGGCACCGCCCCGGGGCCGAAGGGCAGGCCGGACGGATCGAGCACCGCGATCCGGCGCAGGTGGTAGAGCGGGCCCTGGTCGACCGTGATCCGCACCGCCACGAGGCTGCGGTTGCGCGCGGCCTCGGCGGCCCGCACGGCGGAGCGCGCCGCCGCGTCGCCGCCCAGCACCACGTCCTCGATGCGGAAGGTCGCCGTGCCGGCATAGTAGCCGAAGCCCGAGAGCGCATCGACGAGGCGCGGCGCGTCGGCCTCGGCCCGGCGCAGCAGGCCCTCGCCGTCGGGCGGCGCGTCGTTGCGCAGGCGGTAGAGGCCCGACGTGTCCTTGAGCGCCTGGAGCAGGTCCTCGTCCTCGACGCCCTGGAAGCGGACGGAATAGGGCAGGGCGGCCGCGCTCGGGGCCGGCGGCGCCTCCTCGGCGCCGAACAGCCCGAACAGGTCGAAGGCCCGGGCGGGCTCCGCCGTCCCGAGGCCGAGCGCGAGCGCGATCCCCACCGCTCCGGTGCGACCCAGTTCGCGACCATACCTGGACGGGCGCTCCCGCAGAGCGCCACGACGTTCGACCCGACTCCGCATGCCCCCCGGCCGTGCTGCCGGCGCCGCCCGACGGGACGGTGCCGAAAAAAACCCACCTCACGCCCGCGGCGCGCCCGATTGAAAACCCACCCGTGGAATGCCACGATCGGCAGGTCCACTCCTCCGAAACACGGCCTTCCGCAAGGTCTCCCTGCCGCAACAACCACGCACGAGGGTCGGGGGAATTCGTGTCCAAACCGTGTCCGCTTCCGGACCCGATCCTGGGACAAGCTAGAGCATTCATGCGTCCGAGGGGAGGAGGCGGGGCCCGGAAGCGGGGTTCCGGCCGTGATCGCGGGGGGCGCCAACCCGCGGGGAGGACGGCAGGATCGCCGATGCCCGCGGCGCGCGGTCGCGCCCGCCCCCGGGCCGGCCGGCGCGTTGAGCGGGTCCGTGCCATCCCCGCTGTCCACAGGGCCGAAGCCATGCTTCCCGTCGTGTTCCACCCGGCCTACGAGGCGCCGCTGCCGGAGGGGCATCGCTTCCCGATGGGCAAGTACGGGCGCCTGGCCGAGACCCTGCGGGAGCGCGGGCTGGTGCCCGGGGGCTTTTTGACGCCGCAGCCCGCAGGCCCGGACCTGATCCGTCTGGCCCACGACGCGACCTACGTCGAGCAGGTCGTCACCGCGACCGTGCCGCGGGCGATCGAGCGGGCGATCGGCCTGCCGGTCGACGACGGGGTGGCGCGGCGCTCGCTGGCCTCGGCGGGCGGCACGCTGCTCGCCGCCCGGCTGGCGCTCGAGCACGGGCTCGCCGGGAGCACCGCGGGCGGCAGCCACCACGGCAGGCGGGCGGCGGGCGGGGGGTTCTGCGTCTTCAACGACGTGGCGGTGGCGGCGCTCGCCCTCAAGCGCGAGGGCACGATTCGCCGGGCGCTCGTCCTCGACCTCGACGTCCACCAGGGAGACGGCACCGCCGACTGCCTGACGCACGAGCCCGACCTGTTCACCTTCTCGATGCACGCCGAGAAGAACTACCCGACCGACAAGGTGCCGGGGGACCTCGATGTCGGCCTGCCCGACGGGCTGGGCGACGACGACTACCTGGCGGCGCTCGCCCTCCACGTCCCGCGCCTCCTCGACGGCTTCCGGCCCGACCTGGTGTTCTACAATGCCGGGGTCGATCCCCACCGCGACGACCGCCTCGGCCGCCTGGCGCTGACCGACGAGGGCCTGCGCCGGCGCGAGGCCTATGTCGTCGGCGAGGTGCATCGCCGGGACATCCCGCTCGCCGCGGTGATCGGCGGCGGCTACGCCACCGACGTCGCGGCGCTGGCCGCCCGCCACGCCCTGGTGTTCGAGGCGATGGCCGAGCGGGCGTGACGACGGACACGAGCGCGTCCGGGCGCGGAACGGCCGAGGCTGTTCGGCCGTTGATGCCCCGAGACCGCAACGCCCTCACACCTCGGAGGATACGATGAGCCTGATCGGCCGGATCGTCACCAAGATCCTGGGCAACGACGACCCCCGCATCCGCCCGGACGGACGCAGCCCCTACGACGACCGGGTCGCCTACAACGACTCGGGCAACCTCGTCGGCCGCCTGGTGACCAAGATCCTGCGTCGCTAGCGCATCGCGTCGCGCGCACCGGATCGCGCCGCTGACGTAACGCTCCTGGATGCGTCCCACAGCACCCCCGCCGGTCCCGGCGGGGGTGCTGCCGTTTCGGGGGGATCGGCCCGGCTTCACGGAAAATCCACCAACGTGCGTTTTCGCACTTGCGAAGGCCGCTCCGGTCCCTATTTTCGGATGGGCAGGGACGCGATGGCGTCGCGGCCCTGCTGCCCTCTTTGGGCGTTTCCTCCCTAGACTTCGGGCCGCCTCGCAAGGGCGGCCTTTTTTCTTTGTCGTGGACCGTTCGCGACCGCGCTTTGGGGCCGCCTCAGGCCGAGGCCAGATGGCGCCGCTGGGCCCGTGCCACCCGCGCCACCGCCCGGGCCGCCCGCGTCCGCGGCACCGCCGCCTCGCCGGCGAGGACCCGCCGCTTGAGCGCGACCAGCTCCGGATCGCCGAAGCGCGCCAGCAGCGCCTCGAACGCCGCGTGTCGCGCGAGGTCGTAGCCGTCCCCGTCGAGCGGGTGGGGCGGGTGGAGATGGATCACCGGGGCGAGGCCGGCGGGGATCGGCGCCGTGGCGGCGTGGAGCCGGCCGAGGCGCAGCAACCGGTCGAACCACTGCGCCCGCGGGCCCGGACGGGCGTCGGGCAGAACGGCCTCCGAGACGACCTCCAAGACGACCTCGATGCGGTCGCGCCCGCTTTCCGCCACCAGCACGGCGCCGAGCCCCGGCAAAGCGGCCCAGAGGGCGGCGTCGGCCGGGCGGCCGCAGGCGGCGCGGAGCCGCGAGACCGCCTCCTCCCGCACCCGGGCCATGAGCCGGGCCTGGCGCAGCGGCAGGCCGAGGCAGAACAGCACGCCGTCGCGATCCCCGGCCCGCGCCGCCGCGTGGTCGCGGCCGCGCTCGCTCACGACCGGGGCGGGGCAGGGCGGCAGGAGAGGGAGCGGCCGGCACAGGGCGAGGGCCTGGCTCCAGGCCTCGCCGCCGAGCGCGGTCTCGTAGGCGACCGGCACGAGGGTGTCGGCCTCCCCCAGCACCAGGGCGCCGCGGGACGTGACGAGGCCGGGGCGCCCGCCGCAGGGCGGGGTCGCGGGCTCGCCGGGATCGCGCCGGAAGGTGGCCCCCGCCCCGTAGCCGCCGAGGCTCCAGCCCGTGGCCGGATCGGCGAGCGCCCGGTCGAGGACGGCGCGCAGCGCGGTGCCCGGTCCGGAGGGATCCGACAAAGGGTCTTCCCCGCCTTGAGCGCAACGCAGCAAACCGCTACCTCTTCACGGGCAGGGGGCGCCCGCCCGGGTCGAGAATCGCACATCGTGTCGGAACCGTCGCCGCCGCTCGCCGATCCGGATTCCCCGCTCGCCCGCAAGAGGGTCAGCGTCCGGGGACGGCTGCGCAACTACTTCTTCACCGGCGTGATCGTCGCCGGCCCGCTCGCGATCACGATCTACATCACCTGGTGGTGCATCAGCCTGATCGACGGCTGGGTCAAGCCGCTGGTCCCCTCGGCCTACCTGCCGGACCATTACCTGCCCTTCAGCGTGCCGGGCCTCGGCCTCGTCATCGCCTTCGTGGCGCTGACGACGCTCGGCGCGCTCACCGCCAACCTCGTCGGCCGCTCGGTGGTGGAGTTCGGCGAGGTGCTCCTCGCCCGCACGCCGGTGATCTCGGGCCTCTATCGCGGCCTGCGCCAGGTGTTCGAGACCCTGTTCTCGACCAGCGGCACCTCGTTCCGCACCGTCGGCCTGGTCGAGTTCCCGGTGAAGGGCACCTGGTCGATCGTCTTCCTGTCGGCCCCGGCGGGCCCGGACGTGCAGGGCGCCCTCGGAGCCGGAAACGAGCATGTCGGGGTGTTCCTGCCCTGCGCCCCGAACCCGACCACCGGCTTCTTCTTCTACCTGCCCCGGTCCGAGGTGATCGAATTGTCGATCAGCGTCGACGACGCGGCCAAGCTCGTGATGTCGGCCGGCGTGATCCAGCCCGAGGACCCGCAGAGCCGGCTCCAGGCCATGGCGGCGGGCCTGCGCGTCGCGCAGGTGGGGCCGATCCAGCCCAGACCCTCGGCCAATTCCCCGGCAAGCCCCGCGGCGATGCCGGCGCGGGACCGGATGGACGCCTGACCGGACGGGCCTCCCGCGCATCGACAACGCCCCGCTTCCGTGCTCCCTGTCGTCATCGGCCGGAGCAACAGGCCGGAAACGGGGGGATGGGATGCGGACCACGCGGATTCTGGCCGGGGCGCTCGGCTGGTCCCTCGGCGGCCTCGTGATGGCGGCGCCGGCCGAGGCGCGCATCACGGCGATCGAGGTCACGGCGATCGAGCCCTTCGCCGAGGGTGCCGCCTGGGGCGAGGCGGGGGCCTACGAGCGCGTCGTCGGCACCGCCCGGGGCGAGCTCGACCCGGCCGATCCGGCCAATACCGGCATCGTCGACCTCGTGCTGGCGCCCCGCAACGCGGCCGGGATGGTCGAGTACGCGACCGACCTGTTCCTGCTGCGCCCAAAGGACCCGGCCCGCGGCAGCGGCACCCTGCTGTTCGAGGTGCCGAACCGCGGCCGCAAGTTCCTGTTCAACTGGATCATGGACGCCAGGCCGGCCGCCGGGCTGACGGCGATCAACGATCCGCGCAGCGCGGCGGATGCCGGCACCGGCCTGTCCCTGCGCCGCGGCGACACCCTGGTCTGGGCCGGCTGGGAGGCGAACGCCCTGCGCCAGCAGGGCGGCATGGCGATCGACCTGCCGGTGGCGACCCGCAACGGCCGGCCGATCACCGAATGGGTGCGCGACGAACTGGTGAGCGCCACCCGCGGCCCGCCGGAGGCGCCGTTCTTCCTCGCCTTCGAGGCGACGCAGGACGTCGTTCCCGATCCGGACGACGCCCCCCGGCTCACCGTGAAGCGCCGCGAGCCCGACGCCGCCCGGCCGGTGCCGCCCCGGGCCTGGCGCCTCGCCGGCCCGCGCCAGGTCGAGCTGCTGCCCAAGGGCACCAGGCCCGGCCCGGGCACGATCTACCAGCTCACCTACCGCACCACCGGCCCGAAGGTGCAGGGCATCGGCTTTGCCGCCGTGCGGGACGTGGTGGCGCATCTGCGCACCGGGACCGAGGCGGGCACGATCCGCCACACCGTCGCGCTCGGCATCTCGCAGAGCGGACGCTACCTGCGCGACTTTATCCACCAGGGCTTCAATCGCGACGAGAGCGGCCGGCGGGTCTTCGACGGGGTGCTGGCCCACATCGCCGGAGCGGGCGGGATCTTCCTCAACGCCCGCTTCGCCCAGCCCTCGCGCACCAACACCCAGCACGAGGACCACCTCTACCCCGAGAACGCCTTCCCGTTCTCGGCCGCCGCGCAGCACGACCCGGTCACCGGCCGGCGGGGATCGCTCCTGCGCGGCGACGCCTCGGACCCGCTGCTGATCGAGGTCAACACCAGCACCGAGTACTGGCAGAAGGGCGCCTCGCTGCTCACCACCGATCCCCTCGGGCGCGCCGACGTGGCGCTGCCCGACAAGACCCGCGCCTACCTGATCGCGAGCGGCTTCCACAACGGCCGCGCCCACCAGACCAACGCCAGGGGCGCCTGCCTGAACCCGCGCAGCACGCTCAGCTCCGGCCCGGCGCTCCGGGCGCTCCTCGTCGCCCTGGAGGAGTGGGTCGCCACCGGCCGGGCCCCGCCCGAGAGCCGGGTGCCGCGGGTCGCGGACGGCACCCTGGTCGCGCCGGAGGCGATCGGCTTTCCCTACATCCCGGGCGTGCCGGTCCCGGGCGCCGGCAACGCGATCGCGCGGTTCTCGACCTACCTCGATCCCCGCCCCGAAGCCGGGCCGCAATACCGGCCGCTGGTCCCGCGGGTCGATGCCGACGGGCACGAGGTCGCGGGCATCCGGCTCCCCGCCTTGGCCGCGCCCCGCGCGACCTACACCGGCTGGAACCTCTACGCCGACCCCTACCCGACCGGCGTGCTCTGCGACCGGGACGGCAGCGAATTCGCGCTCGCCCGCACCCGGGCGGAGCGGGAGGCGAGCGGCGATCCGCGGCCCTCGCTCGAGGAGCGCTACCCGGACAAGGCGGCCTACGCGGCGGCGGTGGCGCAGGCGGCCGACACCCTCGTCGCCGAGCGGCTGCTGCTGCGGGAGGATGCCGACCGGATGAGCGCGGCGGCGCGGGAGGACGCGCCGTAACGGCACCGCCCGGCGAGGGACGCGATCGTGCCGCGGGCCGACCGCCCTCCCGGCCGGCGCGAAGAGTGCTACAGGTGCCGGCCGGGGCGACGATCCGGCCGGCCTTCGCATCACGAGCCCCGACCGTGGGTCGGACGGATCCGGGCTCGTCCTCCGAGAAACTGCCTTTCGGCCGGCGCCGGCGGATCTCCGCCCCCCGGCCTCCACCCGGTCGGGGTCGCCCGCGACCGCCCGCTCGACAGACAGGATCGCCTCCCTCCCGTGACCGACGATACTTCGCACCCCGCCGCGTCCAGCCGGGCCGGGGACGGGACCTCTCGGCCCGACGTCGCGGCCCTCGCCCGCGAGGTCGCCCGCCATTGCGCGGCCTACCGCGACCCCGTCCCACGGCTCGCCGTGCGGCAGGTCGCCAACACCCTGCTGCCCTACCTCGCCGTCTGCGCGCTGATGCTGTGGGCGGCCGCCGCCGGCCACGCGCTCTGGGCGCTGCCGCTCGCCGTGCCGGCCGGCGGCCTGCTGGTGCGGCTGTTCATCATCCAGCACGATTGCGGGCACGGCTCGTTCCTGCCCTCGCGCGCGGCCAATGACGGGCTCGGGCGGGTCTTGAGCCTCCTGACGGTGACGCCCTACGACAGCTGGAAGCGGGCGCATGCCCTCCACCACGCCTCGACCGGCGACCTCAGCCGCCGCGGCACCGGCGACATCCACACGCTGACCGTGCGCGAATACCTCGCCCTGTCGCGCTGGCAGCGGCTGCGCTACCGCCTCTACCGCAACCCGTTCATCCTGATCGTCCTCGGCTCGCCGCTCAACTTCCTGGTCCTGCAGCGGTTTCCCTCCGGCGTCGGCCTGCCGTGGCGCACCGCGTGGCGGGACGTGCTCGGCCTCGACCTCGCGCTCGCCGGGCTCGTCGGGCTGCTCGCCCTCGCCACCGGCGGGATCGGGCCGGTTTTGTGGGTGCTGCTGCCGGTCGTCAGCGTCGCCGCCTGGATCGGCGGCTGGCTGTTCTACGTCCAGCATCAGTACGAGGAGACGGTCTGGGAGGGCCCCGAATCCTGGGACTTCCACCGCGCGGCGCTCGGCGGCAGCTCGTACTACGTCCTGCCGCGGGTGCTGCAATGGTTCACCGGCAATGTCGGCCTGCACCACGTCCACCACGTCAACAGCCGCATCCCGAACTACCGCCTCCAGGAATGCCTCGACGGCCACGCGACGCTGGGCGAGGTCGGCCGCCTGACGCTCCGCGACAGCCTGCGCTGCCTCGGGCTCGCCCTGTGGGACGAGGAGGCGCGCAAGCTGATCGGGTTCTCGGGCCTGCGGACCGCGGTGGCGCATGGTGCGTGACCGGGTGAAGGGGCCGGCGATCCCGCCGGCTCCCCCGAGGGCCGGCCCGGCCCGGCCTTGAGCGCCTAGGCCACCTGGGCTAGTCCTCCGCGCCGATGCGGCCCGGACGGCCGCGCGAAACCCAGGGAGGCTCCATGCCCATGCGTGTGATCGGTGGCGGACTCGTCGGACTCACCCTCGTCGCGGCGAGCACGCTGGCCGCCGCCGAGACCCTGCCGACGCGCAAGGCCGGCCTGTGGGAGAGCAAGACCGTCTCGGCGGAGGGCAGCACGACGGCGCGCCAGTGCATCGACGAGAAGACCGACCAGCTGGCGCAGGGCGCGCTCGGGGCCGGGCAATGCGCCAAGCGCGTCTTCACCAAGACGAGCGCCGGTTACACCGGCGAGACCGAGTGCAAGATGGGGGCAATCTCGGCCTCCGGCACCAGCGTGATCACCGGCGACTTCGCCAGCAAGATCCATCTCGACGTCGACACGACGCTCACCGGCATCCCCGGCATGAAGGAGCCCGTCCGGCGCAAGATGGCGATCGACGCCACCTATCTCGGCCCCTGCGAGGCGGGACAGAGCCCGGGCGACATTATTTTGCCGGACGGCAAGATCGTGAAGATGCCGCCGGGGGCGGGGCGGTAGGGGTCGAGCGATCCTGCCCTGCCGCACCGAGGCCGGGGGCATAATTGCTCCTTACAAGACTTTCCCTCTTCCGGGTCCCCTTCCGCTGTCGCGACAGCCGCTCGGGGCAAGGGGGACGGGTCGAAGCCGTCCCCTGCCCCCTCACGCCGCCTTCTTCCGCGTGATCAGCTTCACCAGGTCCCGCAAGATCGCGGTCGTCTCCTTCAGCCGCTCCGCCACCGTCGCCAGATCGCGGATGAACACCACGCTCATGTCCGGCCGCACCTTGGCGAAGGAGCGCTGGTCGGCGATGTAGCCGGCGAGCTTGGCCGGGTTGGCGAAGGAGCGGTCGCGGAAGTGCATGACGATGCCCTTCGGGCCGGCCTCGACCTTCTCGACGTTGGTCTGGCGGCACAGGATCTTGATCGTCACGATCTTCAGGAGCTCTTCCACCTCCGGCGGCAGCGGGCCGAAGCGGTCGATCAGCTCGGCGCCGAAGCTCTCGAGCTCGCGGTCGTTCTCCAGCGTCGCGAGGCGGCGGTAGAGGCCGAGCCGCACCGAGAGGTCCGCGACGTACTCCTCCGGCATCGTGACGGGGGCGCCGAGCGCGATGGTCGGCGACCATTGCTCGTCGGTCGGCAGCGCGTTGCCGGATTTGAGCGCCGCGACCGCGCTCTCCAGCATCTGCTGGTAGAGCTCGTAGCCGACCTCCTTGACGTGGCCGGACTGCTCGTCGCCGAGCAGGTTGCCGGCGCCGCGGATGTCGAGGTCGTGGCTGGCGAGCTGGAAGCCGGCGCCGAGCGTGTCGAGGGATTGCAGAACGCTCAAGCGCCGTTCCGCCTGCACCGTCAGGGGCTTGCCCTCGGGGGTGGTGAACAGCGCGTAGGCCCGGGCCTTGGAGCGGCCGACGCGGCCGCGCAGCTGGTAGAGCTGGGCGAGGCCGAACATGTCGGCGCGGTGGACGATCAAGGTGTTGGCGGTCGGGATGTCGAGGCCCGATTCGACGATCGTGGTGGCGAGCAGGATGTCGTACTGGCCCTCGTAGAAGGCCGTCATCACGTCCTCGAGCTGGCCCGCCGCCATCTGGCCGTGGGCCACCGCCACCTTGGCCTCGGGCACCTCGCGGTCGAGGAAGCGCTTGACCTCCTCCAGGTGCTCGATGCGCGGCACGACGTAGAAGGCCTGGCCGCCGCGGTAGCGCTCGCGCAACAGCGCCTCGCGGATCGAGAGCGGGTCGAACGGCATCACGAAGGTGCGCACGGCCAGCCGGTCGACCGGCGGCGTCGCGATGATGGAGAGTTCGCGCACCCCCGTCATGGCGAGCTGCAGCGTGCGGGGGATCGGCGTGGCGGAGAGCGTCAGGACGTGGACCTCCGCCTTCAGCGCCTTCAGCCGCTCCTTGTGGGAGACGCCGAAATGCTGCTCCTCGTCGATGATGATGAGGCCGAGATCCTTGAAGGCGATGTTCTTGGCGAGCAGCGCATGGGTGCCGACCACGATGTCGACCGAGCCGTCGGCCAGGCCCTCGCGGACCTTCTTCAATTCGGCGTTGCTGACGAAGCGCGAGGCCTGCGCGACGTTGACCGGCAGGCCCTTGAACCGGGCCTCGAAGGTGCGGGCGTGCTGGCGCGCGAGAAGCGTGGTCGGCACCACCACGGCGACCTGCTTGCCCGAGAGCGCGGTGACGAAGGCGGCGCGCAACGCCACCTCGGTCTTGCCGAAGCCGACGTCGCCGCAGACCAGCCGGTCCATCGGCCGGCCCGAGGTGAGGTCGCCGAGCGTCGCGGCGATCGCCGCCTCCTGGTCCTCGGTCTCCTCGTAGGGGAAGCGGGCGGCGAACTCGCCGTAGGTGCCCTCGGGCGGGGCCATCTTGGGCGCCGATTTCAGGAAGCGCTCGGCCGCGACCTTGATGAGGGCGCCGGCCATCTCCATGATCCGGCGCTTGAGCTTGGCCTTGCGCGCCTGCCAGGCCCCGCCGCCGAGCTTGTCGAGGGCGACGTCGGCATCCTCCGAGCCGTAGCGGGTCAGGAGCTCGATGTTCTCGACCGGCAGCAGCAGCAGGCCGCCGCTATACTGGATCTCCAGGCAATCGTGCGGCGCGCCCGCCGCCGTCACGGTCTTGAGGCCGACGAACCGCCCGATGCCGTGATCGGCATGGACCACGAGGTCGCCGGGCGCCAGCGCCTGCACCTCCAGGATCACGTCCTGGGGGCGCTTGGCCTTGCGCTTGGGCCGCACCAGCCGGTCGCCGAGGATGTCGCCCTCGGCCACCACGGCGAGCTGGCCCGCCGAGAAGCCGCTCTCCAGGCCCCAGACCGCGACGCCGAGATCCTGGCCGCGCTTCATCGCCAGGATGTCGGAGAGCCGCGTGATGGTCTTGGGCTTGGGCAGGCCGTGCTCGGTCAGCACGCCGCAGAGCCGATCGCGCGAACCCTCCGACCACGCCGCCAGGACGACGTGATGGCCCGTGCCTTGCAACTCGCGGATGTGGGTCACCGCCGCGTCGAAGACGTTGACGCCCTCCTGCGCCCGCTCGGGCGCGAAGCTGCGGCCGGGCACGCCCTCGCCGTCGATGAGCTTGCGGCCGGAGACCTCCGGCACGTCGAAGGGGGCAAGCCGAGCGACGGTCGCGCCCTCGATGCGCTTCGCCCACTCGTTCGGCGAGAGGTAGAGCGCGTCGGGTTTCAGGGGCTTGTAGGGCGCGGTGCCGCTCTGGCGCTCCTTCAGGGCCTCGCAGCGGGCGTCGTAGTATTCCTGCACCTGGGACAGGCGCTCGGCCACCGCGTCGTCGACCTGGTGGTCGAGGATGAGGGGCACGCCGGCGACGTAGTCGAACAGCGTGTCGAGGTGGTCGTAGAACAGCGGCATCCAGTGCTCGAGGCCGGCATAGCGCCGGCCCTCGCTGATCGTCTCGTAGAGCCGGTCGTCGCGGGTGGCGGCGCCGAAGGTCGTGACGTAGCCCTGGCGGAAGCGCCGGATCGTCTCGGTGGTGAGCTGCACCTCGCTCATCGGCACGAGGTCGAGGGAGCGCAGCTGCCCGATGGTGCGCTGGGTCTCGGGATCGAAGGCGCGGATCGATTCGAGGGTGTCGCCGAAGAAGTCGAGGCGGACCGGGTTCGGCAGTCCTGGCGGCGACAGGTCGATGATGCCGCCGCGCACCGCGTACTCGCCGGTGTCGCGCACGGTGCCGGTGCGCAGGAAGCCGTTGGCCTCGAGCCAGGCGACGATCTGGTCGGTATCGAGCGCGTTGCCGGGGGCGGCCGAGAAGGTCTCGACGGCGATGCGGGATTTCGGCGGCACCCTTTGCACCAGGGCGTTGACCGTGGTGGTGAGGATGCGCGGCTTCTCGGCCGAGGAACGGGTGCGGGAAAGCCGCGACAGAGCAGTCATCCGCTGCGCCGCGATGGCCGCGTTGGGCGAGATCCGGTCGTAGGGCTGGCAGTCCCAGGCCGGGACGCTCATCACCTCGATCTCGGGCGCCACGAAGGCGAGCGCGCTGGCGAAGGCCGCAGAGCGGGTGCCGTCGCGCGCGACGTGGACCAGGACCGCCGGCCCCTCGGAGACCTGCGACAGGGCCCGGGCGAGGTCGGCCACCACCAGGGCGTCGAACCCGTCCGGCACCCGCGCCAGCGTCGCGCTGTCGCCGGCCTTCAGCGCCTCCACGGCCTTGGTCAGCGCCGCGGATTTCGGCAGGGCGAAACGGGCGGCCGCGGGCTTCTTGACCGGCGCGGGCGGGGCGGGGGGCTTGGGGGCGGGCTTGGCCATCGGGTCTTCAGCGGGTCTTTTCAGGCGTGCGGGCGGGCAAGGGGCATCAACTGCGGGTCGTTGGATCGATCAATGCTTCAGACAAAGGCGCGGGACTTGAACCCTCCTCCGCGGAGGGGGGGAGGGTTGCCCCGCGCCTCACCTTGAAACCTCTCGCTAGTCAGAGCCGCCTCACAGATCCACCGGCGCCCCGTGCTGGTGGAACGCCTTCATCCGGCGATAGACCGCGGTGTCGTAGTTCGACGGCGCCTCGGCCTCGTCGGTGATCCAGCGGAACAGGTCGCGGTCGGGCACCTCGATCAGGAGCTCGAAATCGTCGAGTTCCTCCTCCGTGAGGGTCCCGATCTCGGCATCCGCGAAGCGGCCCATGATCAGGTCCATCTCCCGGGTGCCCCGGTGCCAGGAGCGGTAGAGGGTGCGGCGGCGGCGCGGATCGAGGTCGGCGCTGGTGCGGGTGGTGCCGGTCATCGCGAGACAAGTCCTCGGGCTTTTCCGGACGGCTTTACCGTCCGGGGCGCGGGTGCGAAACCCTTCCCCGCCCATATGGGGCGCGAAGCACGCGATGCGACACGCAGCGTCCCGCAGCCGCGCCGCCGTGGTGTATAGAGCCCCGACCTCCCTCCGCTCCCGCCCCGATGTCGCTGCGTCCCTCCCTGCTCGATCCCCTGTTCGCCCCCGCGACCGTGTTGCCGGGGGCCGGTCCCAAGGTCGCCGTGCTGATCGACAAGCTCGTCGGCACGCCGGAGCGCCCGGCCCGGGTGGTCGACCTCCTGTTCCACCTGCCCCAGCGCGGCATCGCCCGGCAGCTGCGCGGCTCGATCGCCGAGGCGCCGCCCGGCGAGCCGGTGACGCTCGGGGTCACGGTGGTGGCCCACCGCCCGCCGCAGACGGCGGGCCGAAAGCCGTTCCGGGTGCTGGTCGAGGACCAGACCGGCGACATCACCCTGGTGTTCTTCAACCTGCCGCGCGCCCGCATCGAGAAGATGCTGCCGCTCGGCAGCCACCGCTACGTATCGGGCCGGATCGAGCTGTGGGACGGCTTTCGCCAGATGGTCCACCCCTCCCGCATCCTCGACGAGAAGGGCCTGGCCGACCTGCCGGCGGTGGAGCCGATCTACGGCGCCACCGAGGGCCTGACCTCGCGGGCGATCGGCAAGCTCGCGGTCTCGGCCCTCGACCGGCTCCCCGTCCTGCCCGAGTGGCAGGACCGCGCCTTCCTCGACCGCCAGGGCTGGCCGGCCTTCGCCGATGCGCTGCGCACCGAGCACCGCCCGGCGGAGGCCGCCGAGACCGAGGAGGACCTCAAGACCCCGGCGCGCCGGCGCCTCGCCTACGACGAGCTTCTGGCCTCGCAGCTCGCCCTGGCGCTGGTGCGCAGCCGGATGCACCGCCCGCCCGGCCGCACCAATGTCGGCGACGGTGTCCTGTCGCGGCGGATCGAGGCCGCCCTGCCGTTCGGGCTCACCGGCGCGCAAACCCGCGCGCTCGCCGAGATCCGCGGCGACATGGGCTCGGACCGGCGCATGCTGCGCCTGCTGCAGGGCGATGTCGGCTCGGGCAAGACCGCGGTGGCACTGCTCGCCATGGCGTCCGCGATCGAGGCCGGCCGCCAGGCGGCCATGATGGCGCCGACCGAGATCCTGGCCCGCCAGCACGCCGAGCGCCTGCGGCCGCTGGTCGAGACCGCGGGTTTGAGGCTGGCGCTGCTCACCGGCCGCGACCGGGCGGCGGAACGGCGCGCGACGCTCGCCGGCCTCGCCGACGGCTCGATCCACGTCGTCGTCGGCACCCACGCCCTGTTCCAGGACGACGTGGCGTTCCACGATCTCGGCCTCGCGGTGGTGGACGAGCAGCACCGCTTCGGCGTGCACCAGCGCCTGGCGCTCGGCGCCAAGGGCGCGGCGGTGGACGTGCTGGTGATGACCGCGACCCCGATCCCCCGCACGCTCGCGCTGACCTGCTTCGGCGACATGGAGGTCTCGGTCCTCGACGAGAAACCGGCCGGGCGCCAGCCGATCAAGACCGTGCTGGTCTCGACCGACCGCCTCGAGGAGGTGACGCTGGGGCTGGAGCGGGCGCTCGCCAAGGGCGACCGGGTCTACTGGATCTGCCCGCTCGTCGCCGAATCCGAATACGTCGACCTCGCCGCCGCCGAGGAGCGGTTCTCGGCCCTGCGCGAGCGCTTCGGCGAGGCGGTCGGCCTCGTCCACGGCAAGATGGCCGGCAAGGACAAGGACGAGGCGATGGAGCGCTTCGTCGCCGGCGACACCAAGATCCTGGTCTCGACCACGGTGGTGGAGGTGGGCGTGGACGTGCCGGCGGCCACCGTGATGGTGATCGAGCACGCCGAGCGCTTCGGGCTGGCGCAGCTGCACCAGCTGCGCGGCCGGGTCGGGCGGGGCTCGGGCGCCTCGACCTGCCTGCTGCTGTTCAAGGGGCCGCTCGGCCAGGTGGCGCGAGCGCGCCTCGAGATGATGCGCGAGACCGAGGACGGTTTCCGGATCGCCGAGGAGGACCTGCGCCTGCGCGGGGAGGGCGAGGTGCTGGGCACCCGCCAGTCGGGGCTGGCCGCCTTCCGGCTGGCCCGGCCGGAGGTCGACGGCGACCTGATCGTGGCCGCCCGCGACGACGCCAAGCTCGTCGTCGAGCGCGATCCGGGGCTGAAGTCCGAGCGCGGCCAGGCCCTGCGGGCGCTGCTCTACCTGTTCGAGCGCGACGCGGCGGTGAAGCTGCTGCAGGCGGGATAAGGGGGCGGGCGAGGAATCAAGCGGGACCGGCCGGCCCGCGCAGCCAGCCGTCGAGGCGTCGCAGGAAGGCGCCGCGCCCGCCGTCGGGCGCCCGCAGCGCGTGGTCGCCGCCCTCGACCAGGTCGAGGGTGAGCCGCGCCCGCGGGTTGCGCGCGAGGAGGCGCTCACGGCCCTCGACCGCCGCGGCGACCGGCACGCTGCGATCCGCCGTGCCGTGCGCCATCAGGATCGGGATCGCGAGCGCGGCGAGGGCGGGGCCGGCATCGATGCGCAGCCAGGAGGCCCAGTAACGATGGGTGTGGCCGCGCCAGATGTGGGCGGTGTCGTCGGGGGCCGCCTGGATACGGGCGAGGGCGGCGTCGGCGTCATCCCAGCCCTGGGCGTCGGCGATCAGCCGCATGCTCTCCCGGCCTGGGATCGCGCCCGCGCCGACCACCACGAGATGGGTCAGGCCCGGCACCCGCGCGGCCACTGGCGGGGCGACGGCGCCACCCTCCGACACGCCGATCAGGACCCGGCGGGGCGCCGCCGCCGCGCCGGCGACAGCCCAGCGGGTGAAGGCGGTCGCGTCGGCGGCGAGCGTCGGATAGTCGGTGTGACGGCGATAGGCGTCGGAGCAGCCCGCGACGCCGGTGTCGCGCGGGAGCACCCCGCGCTTCTCAAGGCCGACGACGCGCCAGTTGCCCGGCATGTCCTCGAACCATTCGCGCACGAACCAGGACTGGGAGAGGCAGCCCGAGCCGCCGAGCAGAATCAGCGTGCCGTCGCGGCCGCTGCCGTCCCCGATCATC
This sequence comes from Methylobacterium ajmalii, assembly GCF_036448855.1. Taxonomy (NCBI): domain Bacteria; kingdom Pseudomonadati; phylum Pseudomonadota; class Alphaproteobacteria; order Hyphomicrobiales; family Methylobacteriaceae; genus Methylobacterium; species Methylobacterium ajmalii. The sequence goes on along the minus strand of NZ_JAZFXT010000068.1, from coordinate 23,070 downwards.
GCCGTGTAAACGATGCGCTCGCCCAGGCCCGGAATCGCGACCCGCATCTCGGTCGGGGGCCGGGCGAGGGAGCCAACGGCGTACGAAGCATAGGTCCCGAGTGCCGGCGCGCAGCCGGACGCCGCGATGCCTGCGAGCACGAGCAGCGGCGCCTGCCTGAACATGGAATCCCACCCCGCCTTGACCCTAGGTCATGACCCTACGGGGCGGCCCCAGTCGCGGCAACGCGGGAGTGTGAAAAATCAGAATTCCGGCTCGTTTAGCACCCGCGTGCCGATGCGGCTCTGCAGGTCGATCGGGGCGCCGGTCTGCTGGCCGGCGGCGTCGACCTCGATCACCGGGACGCCGGCACCGCGAAGCCGCTCGCGCAGGCGCTCGGACTGGAGGCGGAAGGTGCCGCCGGTGTCGCGGCGCGGGACGTGCAGCAGCACGGCCGCGGGGTTCGGCATCATCGCCAGGACATCGTCCGCCGCCTCGAGTGAGGCGGTGACGCTGGCATAGCCCAGCTCGGCCAGCTCCGCGGAGAGGGCCCGGTCGACGGCGCGGTGGCCATCGTCCACGACGAGAACTTTTTGCAGCGCACCCATGTTCAAGCGTTAGCCGATCGCGCGCCTTTCGTGAAGGCACCGGGGCAGTAACGCCGTGAGCCGACAAAGGTTCACCGTCCGGGCGGCCGCCGGACGGCGCCCCGGGCCCGGACGGGCGCCCCGGATCACCCGCCAACTATCTGCAGACAATCGACTTTCTCGGCCTCGGCGCGGGGCCGGAATTTTGCCGGCGCCGGATCAGACCTCCGCGACCGCGGTGGCGACGCCGGCGAAGAGCGATGGCCGGAAGCGGGAGGGCATCCACCCGTCCTGATTTTCCTCCCGCGTGATACCGCGATGCAACATCCGGGCGGTGCAGGCCGCGCCCCGGAAGCTCAGGCGGCCGTCCGGATCACGGCGGAGCTGGATCAGCCCGGCCCGGTCGGCGGTCCTGTCGGGGATCGGGGCGACGCGCTCGGGCGCCAGGGCGGCCCGCTCCGGGGCCAGCGCGGCCCTCTCGGGCGCCATCGCGGCCCTCTCGGGGGCCGCCAGGACGAGGCCGACATCCTGGGCGTCGCGCCGGCCGCACAGGAGCGCGGTCTCGTCGAAGGCCAGGATGTCGACGACGCCGGCCCGGCCCGGCAGGCGGCCGCTGAGGCGGCAGGGCGCCCGGTGGACGTAGGCCAGGGTGCGCAGGCGGCCCGCCACGGTGGTGCGGGCGAAGCCCGCCTCCATCCAGGCCGGGGCGACGAGGTGGGTCGGCACCGGCTGGTCGAGGGCGGCCGAGAGGGTGCCGGCCTCGAAGACCGGGTGGCATTCGAGGGTGGCGCCGGCGAGCAGCGCGGCGGCGAGCCCGGTGGCGAGGCCCTTGAGGTCGCTCGGCGGCACGAGGCTGAGGATCCGGTCGCCCGGCTCGACCCGCATCGGCGCCAGGCAGCCGGCGGCGGCGGCGGTCAGCGCCTCGGCCTCGCGGCGCACCGCCACGGGGGCGCCCGCGGGCTCGGGCGGCGGGCCGGCGGGCCCGGCCGGGGGAGCGCCCGGCAGTGCGAAGGTCACGAGGCCGGCGGCCGACGCGGTGCCGAGGGCGGCGGCGTCGCCCCGGTGGTCGAGGACGACCTGGTCGAGGCTCAGGACGCCGTCCGGGACGTGCGGGCCGAAGGCGGCGACGAAGCGCAGCGGGAAATAGCGCATCGCGACCCGGCACATCGTCTCGGCGGGTCGCTCGGCCCCAAGCACGCCCTGGGTCAGGATGGCGAGGATCTGGGCCGACTCGACGGCCTGGAGCAGGCGGTCCTCGTCCCAGGTGACCGGCAGCAGGCAGGGGACGTGGCCGGCCTGCTCGATCGCCAGGAAGGCGAGATGCGCCTCGGCCATGCCGGCCATGCACAGGCCGACGGGGCTCCGCGGCGGCAGCCGGAGCTGCTGTAGCCCTTCGGCGAGGCGCGCGACGATCTCGCGGGCGGCCGCGAAGGTCCAGGCGATGGCGGGACGGCCGCACCAATCCGGCTTGCTCGCCTGGTCGACGAAGGCGATGCGGGCGGGGTGCCGGTCGGCGACGGCGGCGAGGAGCGCGCACAGCCCCATCGGCGCGGAGGCGGGCACGGGCATCGCGGCGGGCATCTCGGGCTCCGCGGCGCCGAGGAACGACGCGTCGTCTCGTCTCATCATCGCCAGAGCCGCCACCGCCGTCACCCCGCCCGCCCCTTGAGCCCACCGGGCATCCTGCCGCGGCATGGTTAAGGGTGCTTTAAGCCGCCCGGCCCCCTCGCGGTCGGCGGCCGTATCGGCTAAGGGGCCCTCGGCCGGCAGCCGGCAGGCCTTGCCTTCGCCTCAATCCGGGGGAAAGCAGGCGCCCCGGAGGCCGGGCGGAGCCCTGCGGTCGCGCTCCGCTGCCGCCGGCGCACCCGTCCCGCGGGTCCGCGCGCCATCGGCCACCGACGTTCTTGCCGTTCGGCTTTCTGCCGCTTGAGGGGTCCACTCCTGATGTTCTTCGCGAATCGTCCCGCGCGCCCGCACCAGGTCGCCACCGCTTTCGCCCTGGCCGGCCTCGGGCTCGGTCTCGCGACCGCCCCGGCGCTCGCCCAGCCCAAGAAGCCCGCCGCCCCGGCGCCGGCCGCCCCCGCTCCCGCGGCGCCGGCCGCGCAGGGCCAGCAGCAGACCGGCCCGATGGTCGTGCAGGTGAAGGCCGAGCCGTCCCAGGCCGACTGGACCAAGGTCTGCGGCAAGGACCAGGGCAGCGGCAACGAGGTCTGCTACACCACCCGCGACTTCGTCTCCGACCAGGGCCAGGCGGTGCTGGCCGTCGCGGTCTACGACATGAAGGGCCCGCAGGGCTCGAAGGTGGTGCGCTTCCTGATGCCGCTCGGCCTGCTGCTGCAGCCCGGCATCCGCTTCACCGTCGACAACGGCCAGCCGACCCCCGGCCGCTACGCCGTCTGCTTCCCGAACGGCTGCTTCGCCGAGGCCCCGGGCCTGAAGGACGACGTCGTCGCCGCGATGAAGAAGGGCACCACCCTGAACGTCAGCGTGCAGAACCAGATGCAGCGCGAGGTCACCTTCGCGGTGCCGCTGGCCGGCTTCGGCAAGGCCTTCGACGGCGCCCCGATCGACCCGAAGGTGCTCGAGGAGCAGCAGAAGAAGCTCCAGGCCGAGCTCGAGAAGCGCTCCGAGGAGATGCGCAAGCAGCTCGAGCAGAAGGGCGGCGCCCCGGCGGCGGCGGCGACCCCGGCCAAGTAAGGGCCCGGGCCGAGGATTCGGTCGGCGTCGCGGGCCCGTGGGCCCGCGACCGGCTACGGGAAAGGGCCGGGCGGCGACGCCCGGCCCTTTCCGTTTGGGTGACGACTCGGAAGACCTCGGGCGAGGGACGCCTCCCGGGGCGAGGGACGCCTCCCGGCCTCAGTTCGCCGCGTCGCCCCGCATGCGGTAGCCGCCCTGCGCGTCGCGCTCGAACATCTCGGCGATGCGGGCGTGGCGCAGGGCCTCGCCGGATTCGTCCGGCACCAGGTTCTGCTCCGAGACGTAGGCGACGTACTCGGTCTCCTGGTTCTCGGCGAGCAGGTGGTAGAACGGCTGGTCCTTGGACGGCCGCACCTCCTCGGGAATCGCCTGCCACCATTCCTCGGTGTTGGCGAAGACCGGGTCGACGTCGAAGATGATGCCGCGGAACGGGTAGATCCGGTGGCGCACGACGTCGCCGATGTTGAACCGGGCGAGGCGGATGACCGCGCCGGACGGCGCGGCGTCGGGCTGCGGGGCGGGCATGGCGGAGGTGGTCTGTCCGAAGGGCATGGGCGTCAACATAGGATGACGGGGGCGGGATTGCACCGGCGCGCGGGCCGCGCCGCGCCGGGGCCCGCCCCCGCGGGCCTCACGATGCCGGGAGCGTCACGCGTCCAGGCCGTAGGCCCGGGCGAGGTCGGGGTCCTTGGCGGCGACGAGCTTGGCGAGGTTCACGATCACGCTGGCCTGCTTCCAGGTGGCGTCGTCCTGCATCTTGCCGTCGAGCATCACCGCGCCGGTGCCGTCGGGCATCGCCTCCAGGATCCGCCGGGCGAAGGCGACCTCGGCGGTGTCCGGGGCGAAGACGCTCTTGGCGATGGCGACCTGGCTCGGATGCAGGGTCCAGGCGCCGGCGCAGCCCATCAGGAAGGCGTTGCGGAACTGGACCTCGCAGGCGGCGGCATCGGAAAAATCGCCGAACGGGCCGTAGAACGCCTTGAGGCCGTTGGCCTGGCAGGCATCGACCATCCGGGCGATGGTGTAGTGCCAGAGGTCCTGCTGCACGCTCGACCGCTCGGAGGTGCCGGGCGTCGGGTCGGCGATGACCTTGTAGTCCGGGTGCCCGCCGCCGACCCGGGTGGTCTTCATGCCGCGCGACGCCGCCAGATCCGCCGGCCCCAGGCTCATCCCGTGCATCCGCGGCGAGGCGCAGGCGATGGCGTCGACGTTGGCCACGCCCTCCGCCGTCTCCAGGATGGCGTGGATCAGGATCGGCTTCGTCACCCCGGCCCTCGCCTCGAGCTGGGCGAGCAGCTGGTCGACGTAGTGGATGTCCCAGGGTCCCTCGACCTTGGGCACCATCACGACGTCGAGCTTGTTTCCGACCTCGGCCACGATCTCCAGGAGGTCGTCGAGCAGCCACGGGCTGTTGAGGGCGTTGACGCGGGTCCACAGGCCGGTGCCGTGCCGGGCGAAGTCCACGTCCCGCGCCATGGCGATGAAGCCCTTGCGGGCGTTCAGCTTCTGGTCGGCCGGGACCGCGTCCTCGAGGTTGCCCAGCACCACGTCGACCTGCGTCGCGAGTTCCGGCACCCGGGCCCGGACCTTGTCGTTGTGCGGCGGCACGAAGTGGATCATGCGCTCCAGGCGCACCGGCAGCTCGCGGAACGGGGCCGGGGCCCCGGTGGCCAGGGGCTGGAAGAAGCGGCGCGGCAGTTTCATGGGCGTATCGTCTCCGACCCCGGCGAGCCCGTCCTCGCAACGAGCGCGACCGTGCCCGAGGGTTAGTGCAGGCGCGGCGCGGCCGTAAAGGGCCTGGCGTCTCGGCAGAAGGTCGGGCGGGACGATCGCCGGTCCCGGGCCCGCCCACCGGAAGGAGGGCCGCCCGCAGGCATGCACCCGGAGCCGGCCGGGCCGCGATCCGTCTTCGCCCACCGGCTGCAAGTCGTCGCTTGTCGATCCCGCCGTTCCCGGTCCAGCAATATTGCCCTAACAGCGCCATACCGACGCCGGATTGTCGACATGACCCGCGCCGGACTGGCATCCCGGATCCCTGTGGCACGGGAATTTCGTGCACGATCGATGGACTTCCTGCCTTCGCCGGCCGTTTCGCGGGCGCGGCATGGAACGTGGGCCCGAGCTTGACGTTCACCGGATGAGGCGGGCGGCGGAGGATCGACACTCATGTCGCGAGAGATGAGCCGACGCCGGCTGGCCGGCGCGGTGATGGCAACGTTCGCCCTGGCGGCGACGGGACCGGCCCGGGCCGGCACGGTGGCGGACCGGCAGCGCTCGACCGTTCGGGCGAGCTTCACGGCCGAGGAGCTGGCAGCGGCGCGCCCGGAGGGGCTGCCCGCCGCGGTGCGGCTGCCGGGCGACGACCCGGCGGCGTTCAGGACCTTCATCGGCGACGCCGCGATGGCGTCCCGCGCGCCCTGGCTCGCCCTGTCGGGCGGCGGCGAGAACGGCGCCTTCGCGGCCGGCCTCCTCAAGGGCTGGACCCAGGCCGGCACGCGGCCGGAGTTCGGCGTGGTCACCGGCGTCTCGACCGGCGCGCTGATCGCCCCGTTCGCCTTCGTCGGCGCCTCACAGGACGGCGCCCTGGAGAAGGCCTATACCGATACCTCGGCGGCGGACGTGTTCGAGTTCGGCGGCGGACAGGAGAGCCTGACCGACACCTGGCCGCTCAAGCGCGGCATCGAGCGCAGCGTCACACCCGCGCTGCTCACCGCCGTGGCGGCCGAGCACCGCAAGGGGCGGCGCCTCCTCGTCGTCACCACCGAGCTCGATTCCCTGCGCCCGACCCTGTGGGACATGGGCGCCATCGCGACGGCCGGCGGGCCCGCCGGGCTCAAGCTGTTCCGCGAGGTGATGCTGGCCTCGGCGGCGATCCCGGGCATCTTCCCGCCGGTGATGATCGATTCCGCCGGCCGCGACGGCAAGCGCTTCCAGGAGATGCACGCCGATGGCGGCGCAACCGCGCCGTTCTTCGTCGCGCCGGGCCGCGCCCTGCTGGAGCAGGTGGCGGGTGCCTCCCCGGCGGAGGACCGGCTGCCGGCACCGGAGGTCTACGTCGTCGTCAACACCTCGCAGGCGCCGGACTTCCAGGTCGCCCAGCGCTCGATGCTGAGCATCCTCGGCCGCTCGCTCTCGGCGATGATCAAGGCCCAGACCGCCGGCGCCATCGCGGTGACGAAGGCATTCGCCGCCCGCACCGGCACGCCGATCCACGTCGCCACCATCGACCAGCGCTTCGGCCAGGTCTCGCAGGCGCCGTTCGAGCAGGGTTACATGCGGGCGCTGTTCGCACACGGCGAGCGGCTGGGGCGGGCCGGCACCGCCTTCGACTGGTCGCCCGACACGATGGCGACCAGCTCGACCCGCCGCAGCGCCAGCAACGCGCCGTAGAACGGTGAACTCCGGTCATCGCCCCGTCGAGGCCGGATCGACGCCGACATCGACAATCCAGCCGTGTCGTCCCGGGGCTCGCCGAAGGCGAGAACCCGGGATCCATAGTTGCTGACTTTAAAGAACGAGGCGGACCGCTTTCCGATTCATCCTGAATCGTCAGCGGTTATGGATCCCGGGTTCCCCTGCGCGGCCCCAGGATGACCCCGAGGATGTGAGAACGCCAGGGATACTCACCCCCGCATCAGCGTCGGCGTACCAAGGCGCGGGGTCACGCCCTCGCGCATCACCAGGCGGCGCAAGGGGGCGATGGTCGAGAGGGCCAGCAGCCCCGCGCCGCGGGCGAGGTCGCTCGGCAGGAAGGCGGTGAGCAGGCTGCGGTTGAGGGTGTCGACCGCGCCGGTGCGCAACCGGGCATCAAGGGCCCGGCCGCGGGCGAAGCCCGCCAGCACCGCCTCCGAGCCGGGATCGCGCATCCCCTCCGCCACCGCGTCGCGCAGCGCCGCGGCGTCGCGCAGGCCGAGGTTCAGCCCCTGCGCGCCGATCGGCGGGAAGACGTGGGCGGCCTCGCCGACGAGCGCCAGCCGCGGCCCGACCGGGCGCGGCACCGAGAGGCCGCGCATCGGCACGAGGCCCCGCGGCCCGTCGATCCGCATCGCACCCAACATCGACTGCGCCTGCCGCTCGATCGCCGCGGCGAGCGCCGCGTCGTCGAGGGTGCTCAAGGCCTCCGCCCGCGCCTCGGCCGAGACCCAGACCAGGCTCGAGCGGCGCCCGCCCGGCAGCGGCACCAGGGTGAAGGGTCCCTCGCGGGTGTGGAACTCGGTCGAGACCTCGCGGTGTTCGCGGGCATGGGCCAGGATCGTGGTCAGGGCCTTCTGCGGATAGGTCCAGCGCCGCGCGGCGAGGCCCGCCGCCTCGCGCAGGGGCGAGCCGCCGCCATCGGCCGCGACGACGAGGCGGGCGGCGACGCGGCCGCCTCCGTCGAGCGCCAGCACCGTCCGGTCGGCCTCGACGGTGCGGCCGGCGGCGTCGTGCTCGACGAGGGTCAGGTCGGGCACCGCCCGGGCGCGGGCCCGCAGGGTCTCGACCAGGCGGGCGCTCTCGACGTTCCAGCCGAAGGCGTCGAGGCCGATCTCCCGGGCGACGAAGCGGGCCGGCGGCGGGCGAAACAGGCTGCCGGTGTCGTCGATCAGGTGCATCTCGGCGAGCGGCGCCGCCTGCGGCTCCAGCGCCTCCCAGGCACCGAGCGCGCGCAGCAGCCGCACCGAGCCGTCGAGGAGCGCCACGGTGCGCCCGTCGGCCACGGGGGCGTGGCGGCCGACGAGGGCGGTGCGCACCCCGTCGCGGGCGAGCGCCAGGGCGGTGGCGAGGCCGACCGCGCCGGCGCCGACCACCGCCACGTCGTAGAGGGGTCCTTCGGTCTGCGGGTCGGCGGTCTGGCTCACGACGGCGGTCCTCGATCGATGCGTGCGGGAGATCTGGGTCATGCAGGGCCGGTCCGCCATCGCGGCCATTGCCGCAGCCCCGCCGCCACCTATGATCCGCCCGGAGACCAAGACCAAGAGACACCGAGACGGGAGCGGACGATGCCCAAGGCGATCCGGATTCACGAGTACGGCGGCCCCGAGGTGATGCGCTACGAGGACGTCACGGTGGGCGAGCCCGGCCCCGGCCAGATCCGGGTGCGCCAGAGCGCGATCGGCGTCAACTTCATCGACATCTACTTCCGCTCCGGCTTGTACAAGGCGCCCCAGCTGCCCTTCACCCCCGGCAACGAGGGCGCCGGCACCGTGGTGTCGGTGGGCGAGGGCGTCACCGGCTTCACACCCGGCGAGCGGGTCGCCTACGGCTCGGCCTCCGGCACCTACGCCGAGGAGGTGGTGATCGACGCGAAATCCGTCGTGCGCGTGCCCGACGGCATCGACGACGACACCGCCGCCGCGATGATGCTGAAGGGCCTCACCACCCAGTACCTGCTGCGGCGCACCTACCGGGTCCAGCCCGGCGACACGATCCTGTTCCACGCCGCCGCCGGGGGCGTCGGCCTGATCGCGACGCAATGGGCCAAGCATCTCGGCGCCACGGTGATCGGCACAGTCGGCTCGCCCGACAAGGTCGCGCTCGCCCGCGAGCACGGCTGCGACCACGTCATCCTGTACCGGGACGAGGACTTCGCCGCGAAGGTCAAGGAGATCACCGGCGGCAAGGGCTGCCAGGTGGTCTACGACGGCGTCGGCCAGGCGACCTTCCCGGCCTCGCTCGATTGCCTCCGGCCCTTCGGCTATTTCGTGAATTTCGGCAGCGCCTCGGGGCCGGTGACGCAGTTCGACATCAACCTCCTGGCCCAGAAGGGCTCGCTCTACGCCACCCGGCCGACCCTGTTCACCCACACCGCCGACCGGGCGGTGCTGGACGAGATGGCCGCCGACCTGTTCGAGGTGGTGAGGAGCGGCGCGGTGAAGATCCCGGTCCATGCCCGGGCGAAGCTCGCCGACGCGCAGAGGGTCCATGCCGACCTCGCCGGGCGCCAGACGACGGGCGCCACGGTGATGCATCCCTGATAGGCTGACGCTGCGGCATCCGGGACGTCCCAGCCCCGGATGCCCGGAGACCGCGGCACCATGCACCCGACCGAGACCGACCTTCTCCTCGTCATCGACGTCCAGGCCGACTTCCTGCCCGGCGGCGCGCTCGCGGTGCCGGACGGGGACGCGGTGATCGGACCGATCAACGCGCTGGGGCGACGCTTCCGGCACGTCGTCCTGACCCAGGACTGGCACCCGGCCGGCCACGCCTCCTTCGCGACGAGCCATCCGGGCAGGCAGCCCTTCGAGACCGTGCAGCTCCCCTACGGCGAGCAGGTTCTGTGGCCGGAGCACTGCATCCAGGGCACGCCCGGCGCGGAACTCTCGCCGAAGCTCGACCTGCCCCACGCCGAGCTGATCCTGCGCAAGGGCTACCGGGCGGGGATCGACAGCTACTCGGCCTTCCGCGAGGCCGACCGCACCACCCCGACGGGGCTCGCCGGCTACCTGCGCGAGCGCGGCCTCACCCGGGTCTTTCTATGCGGGCTCGCCACCGATTACTGCGTCGGCTGGAGCGCCCTCGACGCGCGGGAGGCGGGGTTCGCGGCGGTGGTGGTGGACGATGCCTGCCGGGGGATCGACCTCGGCGGCTCGCTGGCCCGTGCCTGGGACGCCATGGCGGCGGCGGGGGTGGAGCGGGGCGATCGGGGGGTGAGGGTCAGCCCCAATCCTCGGGCCGGCCCCACTTGCGGTCGAACGACCGGGCGATGTGGCGGGCATAGAGCAGGCCACCGGCGCTGAGGACCAGAGCGGTCACCGCCACCTGAATGGTCAAGGTCCAGGTCAGCATGTCAGTCCTCGCTGCGCAGGAAAGTGAGCGCACCCTGTCCTACGCAATGTAGGACGAGTCCGGTCACGAGCCAAACGAGGCTCTTCGGCCATGCGTTCGTTAGGTCCGCGACTGTCGGGATGATCACCCCGGCGCCGATGACACCGAGCGCCAGGGTGTTGAAGAAGCCCGCGAGCAGCTTCAGCCGCTCGTTAGCACGTTTGGCCGCGAGCTTGCGGGCCTTGGTGCGCGCCGCCTCATCCAAAGCCTACACCGCCACCCCGTGCAGGTCGTAGGCATCCGCCGACTCGATCTTCACCGTCACGATATCCCCCACCCGGACCGGGCGGCGGAAGGCGACGTGGACGTTGCCGTCGATCTCGGGGGCGTCGTACTTCGAACGGCCCTTGGCGACGGTGGGACCGGCGGCGTCGATGATCACCGGCAGGCGCTTGCCGACCTTGGCCTTCTGGAGCTTGAGCGAGACCGCCTGCTGCGTCTCCATGAAGCGGCGCTGGCGCTCGGCCTTCACCTCGTCCGGCACCGCCTCCGCCACCGCGTTCGCGGGCGCGCCGCGGACCGGCTCGTACTGGAAGCAGCCGACGCGCTCGAGCTTGGCCTCCTTGAGCCAGGTCAGAAGCTCCTCGAACTCCTCCTCGGTCTCGCCCGGGAAGCCGACGATGAAGGTCGAGCGGATGGCGAGGTCCGGGCAGGTGGTGCGCCAGGAGCGGATGCGCTCCAGCATCTTCTCCTGGTTGCCGGGGCGGCGCATGCGCTTCAACACCGTCGGGCTCGCGTGCTGGAGCGGCATGTCGAGGTAGGGCAGCACCTTGCCCTCCGCCATCAGCGGGATGACCTCGTCGACGTGCGGGTAGGGGTAGACGTAGTGCAGGCGCACCCAGGCGCCGAGCTCGCCCAGTTCCTTGGCGAGGTCGTAGAACCGGGCCCGCACCTCGCGGTCGCGCCACGGGCTGGTGGCGTAGCGGGTGTCGATGCCGTAGGCGCTGGTGTCCTGCGAGACGACGAGCAGTTCCTTGACGCCGGCCTTCACCAGCTTCTCGGCCTCGCGCAAGACATCCGCCGCCGGACGGCTGACGAGGTCGCCGCGCAGCTGCGGGATGATGCAGAAGGTGCAGCGGTTGTTGCAGCCCTCCGAGATCTTCAGGTAGGCGTAATGCCGCGGCGTCAGCTTGACGCCCTGGGGCGGGACGAGATCGAGGAACGGATCGTGCGCCGGGGGTACCGCCTCGTGGACCGCCGCCACCACCGACTCGTAGGCCTGCGGCCCGGTGACCGCGAGCAGGTTCGGGTACTTCTCGCGGATCTCGTCCGGCTGCGCGCCCATGCAGCCGGTGACGATCACCCGGCCGTTCTCCGCCATCGCGTCGCCGATCGCCTGCAGCGACTCGGCCTTGGCCGAATCGAGGAAGCCGCAGGTGTTGACGATCACCACGTCGGCGCCGTCGTGCTTGCGCGCCAGCTCGTAGCCCTCGGCCCGCAGATGGGTGAGGATGCGCTCGGAATCGACCAGCGCCTTGGGGCAGCCGAGCGACACGAAGGAGATCTTGGGGGCGGGTGCGTTCATGGCGATGAGGGGATGCGGCGCCGGCCCACGGCCAAGGGGGCAGCGAGCGGGATCAAGGATTTAGGGAAGGGTGCTGGGGCAGGGCTCTAGCACAGGGGAGGGCGGGCGTCACGGGGCGGGCCTTCCGACCGACGGACGGCTTCCGCTCTCCCCCCCGCCTCCGCTATCACGGCGCCATGTGGAGCCGCCCGTTTCCCCCGCTCGATCCCGCCGATGCGGCCGCCCGCCTGCGCGGGGCCGGCCTCGGCCGGCTGGCCCTCCTCGACAGCGCGATGCGGCACGATACGCTCGGGCGCCATTCCTACCTCGCCGCCGCGCCGTTCGGGACCTTTCGCGCCCGGGACGGCCGGGCGACCTGGAACGGCGCGGCGGTGCCGGGCCCACCCCTCGAGGCCCTGCGGGCGGTGCTGGCGCCCTACCGGATCGAGGCCGATCCCGACCTGCCGCCGTTCCAGGGCGGCGCGATCGGCTATTTCGCCTACGATCTCGGCGCGAGCCTGGAACGGGTGGTGGCGCCGGCCCGGCGGGCCGGCCTCACCGACGACCTCGCTGTCAGCCTCTACGCCACGGTCGTCGCCTTCGACCATCGGACGGGCACCTGCCGGCTGATCGCCACCGGCTTTCCCGAGACCGATCCCGACGCCCGGGCACGCAAGGCCGCGCGCGACCTCGACGCCCTGGCGGCGGCCCTGAGCCGGCCGGCGCCCGAGGGCGCGCCGGCCCCGGTCGCGCCGCTCGCCTGGCGCTCGAACTTCACGGCCGAGGCCTACGCCCGGGCGGTCGAGCGGGTGCGCGACTACATCCGGGCCGGGGACATCTACCAGGCCAACATCGCCCAGCGCTTCGAGGCGACCCTGCCGCCGGGCTTCGACGCCTTCGCGTTCTACCGGCGGCTGCGGGCGCGGAACCCCGCGACCTTCGCGGCCTATCTCGAGGGCGACGGGCTCACCCTCGCCTCGTCCTCGCCCGAGCGCTTCCTGCGCCTCGATCGCCGCGCGGTCGAGACCCGGCCGATCAAGGGCACGGCGCGCCGCGCGGACGACCCGGCGCAGGACCGGGCCCGGGCCGAGGCGCTCGCCACCGATCCCAAGGAGCGGGCCGAGAACGTGATGATCGTCGACCTCCTGCGCAACGACCTGTCGCGGATCTGCGCGCCGCACAGCGTCGCGGTGCCGACGCTGTGCGGAATCGAGACCTATGCCGGCGTCCACCACCTCGTCTCGGCGGTGACCGGCACGCTGAAGGAGGGGGCGGACGGGCTCGATCTGCTGGCCGCGACCTTCCCGGGCGGCTCGATCACCGGGGCGCCGAAGCTGCGCGCCATGGACATCATCACGGAGATCGAGGGCGATGCCCGCGAGGCCTATTGCGGGGCGATCGGCTGGATCGGGTTCGACGGCAGCCTCGACACCAGCATCGCGATCCGCACGGTGATGCTCGACGACACCCGCGCCGTGCTCCAGGCCGGCGGCGGCGTCACGCTTCTGTCCGACCCCGAATCCGAGTATCGCGAGACCCTGACCAAGGCCGAGCGGGTCTTCTCGGCCTTCGCGACCGGGGAGGGCGCATGATCCTCGTCGTCGACAACTACGATTCCTTCGTCTTCAACGTGGTGCGCTACCTCGAGGAGCTGGGCGAAACGGTCCGGGTGGCGCGCAACGATGCCCTCGACGTCGCGGGAATCCGGGCGCTCGCCCCGCAGGCCGTGGTAATCTCGCCTGGGCCCTGCAGCCCGACGGAGGCCGGGGTGTCGCTTCCCGCCATCCGCGAACTGTCGGGCGCCGTGCCGCTGCTCGGCGTCTGCCTCGGCCACCAATGCATCGGGGCGGCCTTCGGCGGCTGGGTCGAGCGGGCGGCGCGACCCCTCCACGGCCAGGCGACGGCGATCGCGCACGAGGGGCGGAACCTCTTTTCCGGCCTGCCGGCGCCGCTGACCGTCGGGCGCTACCACTCGCTGATCGTGACGCCGCAGCCCGGCATGGCCGAGCAGCTGAGCGTCGACGCGGTCTCGCCCGAGGGCGAGGTGATGGCGCTCTCGCATCGCCGCCACCCGACCTACGGGGTGCAGTTCCATCCGGAATCGGTGCTGACCGAGCACGGCCACGCCCTGTTCGGCAATTTTCTCGATCTCGCCCGGCGCTGGCACGCGGAGGGAGGGGCGGACCGTGCTGTGGCGTGAGGGCGCGCTCCGCGAGGACACGGTTCTGCCCTTCGACCTCGCCGACCGGGGCCTGCTGCTCGGTGACGGGGTGTTCGACACCGCGCTGGCGCTCGGCGGCCGCGTCGTCGAGGAAGAGGTGCACCTGGCGCGGCTGGGGGCGGCCGGGATGGCGCTCGGCTTCGCGATCGACCTCGCCGAGGCCCGGGCGGCGATGCGGGCGGTGGCGGCGTGCCATCCGCGCGCCGCGATCCGCACCACCGTGACCCGCGGTGCCGGCCCGCGCGGCCTGCGCCCGCCGGCCGCGCCCCGGCCCGTCCTGTGGGCCGCCGTCGCCCCGCTGCGACCCGGCACGGCGTTCTCGGAGGTCTCCCTCGGCTGGAGCGCGATCCGCCGCAACGAGACCTCGCCGGCCTCGCGCCACAAGACGCTCGGCTACCTCGACGCGGTGCTGGCCGCCGAGGCGGCGGCGCAGGACGGCCACGACGAGGCGGTCTTCCTCAACACCGCCGGGCGGGTCGCCTGCGCGGGCATCGGCACCCTGTTCGCGGTCTCCGGACGCGAGGTGGCGACGCCGCCCCTGGACGAGGGGGTGCTCGCCGGCATCGTGCGCGCCCGGGTGCTGGCGCTCGCCCCCGGCCTCGGGCTCGACGCGGCCGAGCGGCCGCTGACACCCGAGGATCTGGCGCGAGCCGAAGCGGTCTTCCTCACCAATTCCCTCCGGCTGGTCGCGCCGGTGCGGCGGATCGGGGACCGGGATTATGCCAGCGCCGGGCACCCGGCGGTGCTGGCCCTGCGCACGGCCCTGTCGCGGGAGATCGCGCAGGCCTGCGGGATGGCGGTGGAGGGCTGACGGCGGCGCCCGCCTCTGCGGGCAGAACAGCCCGGAAGAACGACCGAGACGAGAAAGCGCGGGTTTCCTCCTCTCCCCGCCGGCGGGGAGAGGGGGGAGGGTTCAGGAGCCGGTCTTCGAAAGCTTCGGGCCCGCGCTCACTCCGCCTGCGCCGCCATCCGGTGGCGCAGCTCCGCCACCCCGACCGCCTCGCGGGCATAGGCGAGGCCGAGCTCGACCCGCAGGGCGCGCAGGGCCTCCTCCGTGTGCCCGGTCGGCAGGCCCCGGCGTCGGCGCTCGTCCAGCACCGCGAGCTGCCGGGCGATGCCGCGACAGGCCTGCGCGACCGTGCGGTGCTCCGCGGCAGGTGAGGATTCAGGCACCACGCAGCCTCCGAACCGACCGCCGCGACGGCGGTGCGCGCCGACGATCCGTCCGAAACCAGACACGAGTCCAGGCGCGACCGCAATCGGCCGGAGGTTACGCGACTGTGCGTCCCATCGGCGGGGGCCTTGCGAAAAAGATCGGAAACCCGCCAGAAGTGGCGCAAGCAAGGCCGTCAGGCCCTCGATCGGAGAGCAGAGCATGAAGCGCGCGTCCCTGGCGGTGGTTCTCGGTACCGCGACCGCCCTGGCGGCAACCCTGCCGGCCGGCGCCAAGACGCTGGTCTACTGCTCCGAGGGCAGCCCGGAGAATTTCTACCCGGCGGTGAACACCACCGGCACCTCGTTCGACGCCGGCTCGCAGATCTACTCCAACATCGTCAATTTCGAGCGCGGCACCACCAACGTGGTGCCGGACCTCGCCGAGAAGTGGGACGTGTCGGAGGACGGCAAGACCTACACCTTCCACTTGCGCAAGGGCGTGAAGTGGCACTCCAACAAGATCTTCAAGCCGACGCGCGACTTCAACGCCGACGACGTGATCTTCTCGTTCGAGCGGCAGTGGAAGGAAAACAACCCGTTCTTCCGGGTGACCAGCTCCAACCACACCTACTTCAACGACATGGGGCTGCCCAAGCTCCTGTCGTCGCTCGACAAGGTGGACGACTACACGGTCCGCTTCACCCTGACCGGGCCCGAGGCGCCCTTCCTCGCTGACCTGGCCATGCCCTTCGCCGCGGTCCAGTCGAAGGAATACGCCGACGCGATGATGAAGGCCGGCACGCCGGACAAGCTCGACCAGGAGCCGATCGGCACCGGGCCGTTCTACCTGCTGCAGTACCAGAAGGACGCGATCGTCCGGTACCGCGCCTTCCCGCAATACTATGCCGGCAAGGCCGCCCTCGACGACCTGGTCTTCGCCATCACGCCGGATGCCTCGGTGCGCTGGGCCAAGCTCCAGAAGGGCGAGTGCCACGTCATGCCGTACCCGAACCTGGCCGACGTCGACGCGATGCGCAAGGACGCAAACGTCCAGGTGCTGGAGCAGCCCGGCCTCAACATCGGGTACCTGGCCTACAACACCAAGAAGAAGCCGTTCGACGACGTGCGCGTGCGCAAGGCGCTGAACATGGCGATCAACAAGAAGGCGATCATCGACGCGGTCTACCTCTCGACCGGCATCGCCGCCAAGAACCCGATCCCGCCGACGATGTGGTCCTACGACGACGCGATCAAGGACGACCCCTACGATCCGGACGCGGCCAAGAAGCTGCTCGCCGAGGCCGGCCTCGGCAGCGGCTTCGCAATGGACCTGTGGGCGATGCCGGTGCAGCGGCCCTACAACCCCAACGCCCGCCGCATCGCCGAGCTGATGCAGGCCGACCTCGCCAAGATCGGCGTGAAGGCCGAGATCAAGTCCTACGAGTGGGGCGAGTACCGCAAGCGCGCCCAGGAGGGCGAGCACCAGACCGCGATGTTCGGCTGGACCGGCGACAACGGCGATCCCGACAACTTCCTCCACACCCTGCTCGGCTGCGCCGCGGCGGAGAAGGGCGGCGGCAACATCGCCAAGTGGTGCGACAAGACCTACGACGACCTCGTCACCAAGGCCAAGACCGTCACCGACAAGGCCGAGCGCACCAAGCTCTACGAACAGGCGCAGGTGGTGTTCAAGCAGCAGGCGCCGTGGTTCACCATCGCGCACGCGGTGCAGCTGAAGCCGGTGCGCAAGGAGGTGGTGGACTTCAAGCTCTCGCCGTTCGGCCGCCACACCTTCTACGGCGTGAGCCTGAAGTAACGGCTCCCCCGTGCTCCGCTTCCTCCTGACCCGCGCGTCCCTGGTGATCCCGACCTTCCTCGGGATCACCCTGGTGGCGTTCTTCCTGATCCGCCTGGTGCCCGGCGACCCGATCGAGACGATGGCGGGGGAGCGGGGCATCGATCCGGTGCGGCACGCGGAACTGCGCGCCGAGTACGGCTTCGACAAGCCCCTGCTCGTCCAGTACGGCATCTACCTCGAGCGGCTGGCCCACGGCGACCTCGGCCGCTCGATCAGCACCAAGGAGCCGGTGATCGCCGAGTTCGCCAGCCTGTTTCCGGCGACGATCGAGCTCGGGGTGTGCGCGATCCTGTTCGCGCTCCTCGTCGGCCTGCCGGCCGGCATCCTGGCGGCGCTCCGCCGCAACTCGGTCTTCGACCACGGGGTGATGGGACTGTCGCTCACCGGATACTCGATGCCGATCTTCTGGTGGGGCCTGCTGCTGATCCTGCTGTTCTCGGTGCAGCTCGGCTGGACGCCGGTCTCGGGCCGCATCGACGTGCGGTACTTCATCGAGCCGGTGACCGGCTTCCTGCTGATCGACACGCTGCTCTCGGACGAATCCGGCGCCTTCGCCTCCGCACTCTCGCACCTGATCCTGCCCGCGGTGGTGCTCGGCACCGTGCCGCTCGCGGTCATCGCCCGCATGACCCGCTCGGCGATGCTGGAGGTGCTCGGCGAGGATTACATGCGCACCGCCCGCGCCAAGGGCCTGCCGGCCTGGCGCATCGTCGGGCTGCATGCGCTGCGCAACGCCCTGATCCCGGTCGTCACGGTGATCGGGCTGCAGGTCGGCGTGCTGTTCACCGGCGCGATCCTGACCGAGACGATCTTCTCCTGGCCCGGCATCGGCAAGTGGCTGATCGAGGCGATCGGCCGGCGCGACTACCCCGTCCTCCAGGGCGGCATCCTGCTGATCGGCGCGGTGGTGATGGCGGTGAACCTCATCGTCGATCTCGCCTACGGTCTCGTCAATCCTCGCATCCGGCACGCCCGCTGATGAGCGCCGAGCTTCTCGACACCCCCGCCGCCTCGGTGCCCCCGGCCGGCCCGCCGCACCCGCTCGCCGAGTTCTGGACGAGCTTTCGCGCCAACCAGGGCGCGGTGATCGGGCTGGCGATCATCGTCGCGGTGTTCCTGATGGCGGTCCTTGCCGACGTGATCGCACCGCATCCGCCGAACCTCACCAACGACGCGGCCTTCCTCAAGCCTCCGTTCTGGCAGGAGGGCGGGTCGCTCACCTACCCGCTCGGCACCGACGCGATCGGCCGCGACATCCTCTCGCGCCTGATCCACGGCGCCCGGCTGTCGCTGTCGATCGGCGTCGCGGTCGTGGCGGTGTCGATCCTCGTCGGCACGATGCTGGGGCTCGTCGCGGGCTTCATCGGCGGTGCCACCGGCATCGTCATCATGCGGGTGATGGACATCATCCTGACCCTGCCGTCCTTGCTGCTCGCCATCGTCATCGTGGCGATCCTCGGCCCCGGGCTGATGAACGCGATGCTTGCGGTCGCCGTGGTGGTGCTGCCGCATTACGTCCGCATCGCCCGCGCGGCGGTGATCGCCGAGAAATCGAAGGACTACGTCACCGCCGCCCGCGTCAGCGGGGCCGGCCCCTTGCGCCTCATGCTGTCGGAGGTGCTGCCGAACTGCGCCGCGCCGCTCATCGTCCAGGCCTCGCTCGGCGTCTCGACGGCGATCCTCGACGCGGCGGCGCTCGGCTTCCTGGGGCTCGGCGCCCAGCCGCCCTCGCCGGAATGGGGCACGATGCTGGCCGATGCCCGCGAGTTCGTACTGCGCGCCTGGTGGGTGGTGACCTTCCCGGGCCTCATCATCCTGGTCACGGTGCTGGCCTTCAACCTCGTCGGGGACGGTCTTCGCGATGCCCTCGATCCCAAGCTGAAGCGGTGAGGCGCCCGATGCCGCTCCTCGACATCCAAAACCTCTCCGTCGCGTTCCCGTCCGCCGGCGGGACCCTGCGCGCCGTCGACGGCGTCAGCCTGACCCTGGAGGAGGGGGAGGTGCTCGGCGTCGTCGGCGAGTCGGGCTCGGGCAAGAGCGTGACCATGATGGCGCTGATGGGCCTCGTCGCCTATCCGGGCCGGGTCTCGGCCGACCGCCTCGCCTTCGCCGGCCGCGACCTCTTGGGGATGCCGTCGCGCGAGCGCCGCCGCCTCACCGGCCGCGACGTGGCGATGATCTTCCAGGAGCCGACCACCAGCCTCAATCCCTGCTTCACGATCGGCTTCCAGATCACCGAGTCCCTGCGCCAGCATCTCGGGCTCGATCGCACGGCCGCGAAGAGGCGGGCGATCGAACTTTTGGAGCAGGTCGGCATCCCGGCGGCCGAGAGCCGGCTCTCGTCCTATCCGCACCAGCTCTCCGGCGGCATGAACCAGCGGGTGATGATCGCGATGGCGATCGCCTGCAACCCGAAGCTCCTCATCGCCGACGAGCCGACGACGGCGCTCGACGTCACCATCCAGGCCCAGATCCTCGACCTGCTGCTCTCGCTCCAGCGCGAGCGCGGCATGGCGCTTGTGCTCATCACCCACAACATGGGCGTGGTCGCCGAGACCGCCGACCGGATGATGGTGATGTATGCCGGCCAGGTGATGGAGGAGCAGCCGGCGAAAGCCCTGTTCGCCGCGCCCCAGCACCCCTACACCGCGGCGCTGCTGGCGGCGCTCCCGGAGCGCAGCGAGGGCGGGCGGCTCGCCACCATCCCGGGGGTGGTGCCGGGCCTCTACGACAGGCCGCGCGGCTGCCTGTTCTCGCCGCGCTGCACCTACGCCACCGATCACTCGCGCGAGGAGCGCCCGGCCCTGCGGCCCTGGCAGGACGGCGCCGTGCGCTGCCACTACCCGCTCGGCGATCCCTCCCGCGACGCCCGCATCCGTCGGGACCACCCTGCCGGCGCAAGCGCCGGTGCCGGCGCAAGCGCCGAAACGCCCACCATCGCGGAGGCCGTCCGGTGAGCGCCCCCGTCGTCGTCGCCGACGATCTCCGCCAGACCTACGAGATCCGCCGCGGCCTCTTCCGGGAGCCGGCCCGGCTCCAGGCGGTCGGCGGCATCTCGTTCTCGATCGAGCCCGGCCGGACCCTGGCGGTGGTCGGCGAATCCGGCTGCGGCAAGTCGACCCTCGCCCGCATGGTGACGCTGATCGAGCCGCCGACCGACGGCCGCCTCACCCTCGACGGGATCGACGCCGTCGACCCGCCGTCGTCCGAGCGCCGCCGCCTGCGCCGCACCGTGCAGCTGGTATTCCAGAACCCCTACGGCTCGCTCAACCCGCGCAAGCGCGTCGGCGCGATCCTGGAGCAGCCGCTCGCCATCAATACCGGCCTGTCGGGGCCTGAGCGCCGCGAGCGGGTGCGGGCGATGATGGCGAAGGTCGGCCTGCGCCCGGAGCACGATGCGCGCTACCCGCACATGTTCTCGGGTGGCCAGCGCCAGCGGATCGCCATCGCCCGCGCCCTGATGCTCTCGCCCAAGCTCGTGGTCGCCGACGAGCCGGTCTCGGCCCTCGACGTGTCGATCCAGGCCCAGGTGCTCAACCTCCTGGCCGACCTGCAGGCGGAACTCGGCCTCGCCTACCTGTTCATCTCCCACGATCTCGGCGTGGTGCGCCACATCGCCCACGACGTGCTGGTGATGTATCTCGGGCTCGCCATGGAGCAGGGGCCGAAGGACGCGATCTACGCCAACCCCCTCCACCCCTACACCCAGGCCCTGATGGCGGCGACGCCGGGCGTCGGGCCCCGCACCCGCGACCGCATCGTCCTGCGGGGCGAATTGCCCTCGCCGCTCCATCCGCCGCAGGGCTGCGTGTTCTCGACCCGCTGCCCCCACGCCACCGACCGCTGCCGCCAGGAGCGGCCGGCCCCGCGGCCGCTCGCCGGCCGGGCGGTGGCCTGCCACTACGCCGAGGACTTCCTGGAGGGGGCCGAGGGGCGGGCGGTCGCGGTCTGACCGCCGGATCACGGTCCCGGGGCTACGCGCCGGCCGTCCCGTGCCCTACCATAAAGGGAGTAGCGGGAGGCCAGCGACCGGATCCGTGAGCGAGCCCATCGCGGCGGCCGAGCCGTCGCCCGACCCCCTGTCGAAACCGAGGGCCGCGCGCCTCGCCCGCGCCGGGCTCGCCCGGATGCTCGCGTTCCGCACCAGCCTGCGGGTCGCGCGCCTGCGCCACTGGCTCGCCGGCCGGCTGCCGCCCCGGGCCCGCGGGCGGCTGGCCGAGAACGTGCGCCAGGCCGAGCTCGCCGGCCTCGCCTTCGCGTTCCGGGCCCGCGCCGTCGCCATCGCCGTGGTGGCGCTGTGGCTCGTCGTGCTGGTGCCCTGGCCGCGCGGCCTCTACTACCTCGCCGGCGCCGGCCTGTTCTTCGTGCTCGGCACGATTCCCTACGCGTTGCGCCGCCATCCCCGCGCCTGGGCGATCAAGCTCGCCTTCACGGTGCTCGACGTGGCGCTGATGAGCGCCGTCATCATCGTGCCGCCGCCGGCCGGCCTCGGGATCGACTGGCCGATCCAGACCCGGCTGCGCACCCCGGAATTCCTCTACGTGCTGCTGCTGCTCGGGGAGGCGGCGCTGACCTACCGGCCGCTGGCCGTCCTGTGGACCGGGACCTGGATCGCCGCGATCTGGTCGCTCGGCGTCTGGCTGGTCTACGGGCGCGAGGACACCGTGCGCTTCGCCGACGCCGCGCATGACGGGGCCCTCGGTGCCGAGGAATCCCTGCGGGTCTTCCTCGATCCGGCCTATGTCGGGCTGACCCCGCTCTGGACGCAGGTGATCGTCACCGGCCTGTTCACGCTGCTGCTCGCCATCGCGGTGTGGCGCGGCCGGGGCACGATGCTGGCGCAGGTGCGCGCCGAGGTGGTGCGGGCCGACCTCGCCCGCTACGTCTCGCCCGACGTCGCCGACGCGCTCGCCGCCCGGGCCCATGCGGGCTTCGGCGCGCCGCAGACCC
This sequence comes from Methylobacterium ajmalii, assembly GCF_036448855.1. Lineage (NCBI taxonomy): Bacteria > Pseudomonadati > Pseudomonadota > Alphaproteobacteria > Hyphomicrobiales > Methylobacteriaceae > Methylobacterium > Methylobacterium ajmalii. The sequence continues at coordinate 1,312 of NZ_JAZFXT010000068.1, read as the reverse complement.
GGGTGGTGGCGGTGCTGTTCGCCGACGTGATCGGCTTCACGGGCATGAGCGAGGGGCTGGGCCCGGAGCGGGCCTTCGCGCTCCTCGGCGGCTTTCGCGAGCGCAGCTGCAAGGTGGTGTTCCGCCATGCCGGCACCCTCGACAAGTTCCTCGGCGACGGCTTCATGGCGACCTTCGGCGGCCTCGACGGGCGCGGCGACGGCGCCGCGCGGGCCATCGCCTGCGCCCTCGACCTCCAGCACGAGATCGACTCCTGGAACGCCAAGCGCACCGCCCGCGGGGCCGAGCCGGTGCGGGTCGCGGTCGGCGTGCATTGCGGCCCGGTGGTGATCGGCACGATCGGCGCCGACCAGCGGGTCGAGTTCACGGTGATCGGCGACGTCGTCAACGTCGCGAGCCGCCTGCAATCCGCCACCCGCGAGGTCGGCGGCCGCATCCTCGCCTCCGACCACTGCCTCGCCGCCGCCGGCCCGGCGGCGGCGGGCCGCTTCACCCGCTCGCTGCCGCTCACCCTGCGCGGCCGCAGCCAGCCGATCGTCGTCCACGTCGCCGAGTAGGGCCGGGCGGGACCGGTCCCGCGGGTCGCTGCCGGGGAGGGGTTCAGCCCCGCTGCAGGATCTCGATGCGCACGCCGTCCGGCCCCTCGAAGAAGGCGATGCGCAGGCCCGGCCGCACGTCGGTGATGCCCGAGACGAGCGGGATGCCGCGCCCCGCGAGGTCCGCCACCGTCGCCTCGATGTCCTCGACCCGCAGGCCGATATGCTCGATGCCGAGGTTGGGCGGCGTCGCGGCAGGCCCGGTGCCCTCCGGCGCCTGCTCGATGAACATCGTCATCCCGCCGAGATCGAGGATGACCCGGCTCGGGCGCTCACCGCCCTCGCGCCCCGTCTCCCGCGCGCCCAGAACCTCGCCGTAGAACCGCGCCGCCGCCGCGGCGTCGCGGCTGCGCAGGTGGAGGTGGTCGTACCGATAGCCCATGCGGCTCTCCCTTCGGGACGCATCCGATCGCGCCCCGCCGTCACGGCCCGCACGGTACGGCGCGGGGCGGCCCGGCGATAGGCGTCCCGGGCTGGGTCCGCAGACCGCCGGCCGCGGTTGACGCACCGCGCCGCGCCGCCCTACAGAAGGAGCACCCGGACCCACGCGCGTCCGCGGCCGGAAGGGTGGCCGAGTGGTTTAAGGCAGCGGTCTTGAAAACCGCCGTGGGGGCAACTCCACCGTGGGTTCGAATCCCACCCCTTCCGCCAGAAATTTCAATGACTTAGGTGAGATCGCCCGACGCGGACTTCGTCGGACTCCGCCGTGTCTGTGC
>NZ_JAZFXT010000067.1:0-14171 GCF_036448855.1 Methylobacterium ajmalii | reverse complement strand
CGGCCGGCACGCCGATCACGGTCGGGGCGCGGGTGTCAGCGGTGTTGAAGCCGTAACCGGCGTTGAAACCGGCGTAGAAGCCCGTCCAGGTGAAGACCGGCACCGGGGTGAAGACCGGCGGCGGGGCAACGCGACGCGGCAGGTCGGCGGCCGAGGCAGCGGCGGACAGGCCGACGAGGGCCACGGAGGCGAGGAGGATCTTCTTCATTGTCTGACTGGTCCTGATTGGCGAGAGCCGGCGCGCTTCTATCCCCGGTCGGTCACCCGGTCTGTCGCATTCCTGCAACGAGGCCAGGGTTTACCCCGCCACCCGTCAACGAAGCGTGAATCGCGGACCACCCGGAGCGGGAAAAATCGAGCTGCGACGGTGACTTGTCGTTAACCATGGCACCGCGGCCGCACCCCGGGCGATGTCCACCCGGCCTGTGCGGAAGATGTGTCCGGCCGCACCTCCCCGCCCGGCCGCATCCGGAGAACGCCGCCCGGCGCCGTCCTCGACCCACCGGTAATCGCGGGATTCCCCACGGCCCGAGGCGCCGAGCCGGCCGGTGTCGCCGGGGCCCGCCGTCTCCCGCGCGGGGGCGCCGCCGCGATCGCCCCCGGCGGCCCGGCGCCGGGTCGTCGCCGTCACCGGACAAATCACGGCCAGCACTTGACAAATGCCCGCGCATCGGGCGTGTCCTGCGGGCGGTCGCGTGCCCGACGCGACGGAGCAATGGCGTGAACGTCCCGCCTCGGATCACCGGCGCGGGACTGGCTGCGAAACGACTTTGCCTCCCGGCCGTTGCCGCGACGGTTTCTCCGCGCCGGCCCGATCGGCCCGCGCGCAACGGTTCTCCTCAGGATGTCATTCGCCGAACTGGGTTTAAGCGAGAAGGTCCAGCAGGCCGTCGAGGCCGCGGGCTACACCACGCCGACCCCGATCCAAGCCCAAGCCATTCCGCACGTTCTGGCGCGGCGCGACGTGCTGGGCGTCGCCCAGACCGGCACCGGCAAGACGGCGGCCTTCACGCTGCCGATGCTCACCATGCTCGAGCAGGGCCGGGCCCGCGCCCGGATGCCGCGGACGCTGGTCCTCGAGCCGACGCGCGAGCTCGCCGCGCAGGTCGTCGAGAACTTCGAGCGCTACGGCACCAACCACAAGCTCAACGTCGCTCTCCTGATCGGCGGCGTCTCGTTCGCCGACCAGGACATGAAGATCACCCGCGGCGTCGACGTGCTGATCGCGACGCCCGGGCGGCTCCTCGACCACTTCGAGCGCGGCAAGCTGCTGCTCACCGGCGTCGAGCTCCTCGTCATCGACGAGGCCGACCGGATGCTTGACATGGGGTTCATCCCCGACATCGAGCGCATCGTGAAGATGGTGCCGTTCACCCGCCAGACGCTGTTCTTCTCGGCGACCATGCCGCCGGAGATCCAGCGCCTCGCCGACGACTTCCTGCACAACCCCGTGCGGGTCGAGGTGGCGCGCCCGGCCTCCACCGCCACCACCATCACCCAGCGCCTCGTGGCGACGGGCGCCGAGGGACACCAGAAGCGCAAGACGCTGCGCAAGCTGATCCGTGCGGCCGAGGAACTCAACAACGGCATCATCTTCTGCAACCGCAAGCGCGACGTCGCGCAGTTGCAGAAGTCGCTGTCGAACCATGGCTTCAACGTCGCGGCTCTCCACGGCGACATGGACCAGCGCGCCCGCATGGCGGCGCTCGACGCCTTCCGCTCCGGCGAGGTGCCGCTGCTGGTGGCCAGCGACGTGGCCGCCCGCGGCCTCGACATCCCGGCGGTGAGCCACGTCTTCAACTTCGACATCCCGCACCACGCCGAGGACTACGTCCACCGGATCGGCCGCACAGGCCGGGCCGGCCGGGCGGGCGCCGCCTTCACCCTGGTCGGCCGCGGCGACGAGAAGTCGCTGTCCGCGATCGAGACCCTGATCGGCCAGCCGATCGCGTGGGCCGACGGTGACCTCGCCAGCCTTCCCGACGAGGAGCCCGGCGAGGCGGACGATCGCCGCCGGCGGGGCGGCCGCGGCCGCCGCGACGAGGGCCGAAAGGACGAGGGGCGCCGCGAGGAAGGCGGCCGCCGCGACGAGACGCGCCGGCGCCGCGCCCGCAGCCCCCGCACCGAGGAGCCCACCCGCGGCACCGGCGAGGGGCAGGCCGCCGAGGCCCGGCCCGCCGCCGAGGAGCGCCGCCCGCAGGAGGCCCGCGGGCCGGAGCGTCGTCCCCGGCAGGACCGTCTTCCCCGCGAGGAGCGTGCTCCCCGCGAGGAGCGTGCTCCCCGGGAAGAGCGTCCGGTTCAGGAGGAGCGTCGTCCCCGCGACGAGCGCCCGCCCGCCCGCCGCAACGACCGCGGGCGCAACCGCGACGACGACGCGATGCCGGACGCCGCGGTCGGCCTGGGCGATCATGTCCCGGCCTTCCTGCTACGGCCGGTTGTGCTGAAGAAGCGTCCGGATTCCGAGTAGTCTCCGGATTTTCTCGTCTGCCGGCGCTTTAGGGGCGCCGGCTTTAACTGCTTCTCCACGGAACGACCGTAATGGTCTCCGGAAGGCGGCGGCACGAAGCCGGCGCCCAGCGCGGAGACGTTCGATGCCTGACCTGAGCAGCGCCGACCTCGATCGGAGCTTCTTGTTCGGTCAGCGGGCGATGGAGCTGATGAAGGCGTATCGCTCGTCGGCGACGCCCCGCAGCTACGCCGTCTGGTACACCTATGTCGCCGGCCTCAACCCGCAACTGACCGAAACCGTCAAGCGCATCACCGCCGAGCATGGCGCGCTGAGCGACAACGCCGTCGACCAGCTGTTCGAGACCTATCTCGACGGCCGCCGGCTCTCGAGCGAGACCGAGCGGGCGAGCAACGGCGTGCTGGCCGAGATCGAGCAGATCATGGAGATGCTCGACACCGCGCTCGGCTCGACGGCGCGCTACGGCGCCTCGCTCCAGGCCTTCAGCCAGGATCTCGCCGCACCGGCGGTCAACCGCGCCCGGGTGCGCGAGATCATCTCGTCGCTCGTCGTGACCACCCGGGACGTGGCGGCCAACAACCGCACCCTCGAGGCGCGGATGCGCGAGAGCCGCAACGAGATCGAGACCCTGCGCGAGACCCTCGAAGCGGTGCGGGTCGAATCCCTGACCGATCCCCTCACCGGCATCGGCAACCGCAAGCACTTCGAGGAGATGCTGCACAAGGCAGTCGACCATTCGGCGGTGCAGGGACAGCCGCTCTGCCTCGTCGTCCTCGACATCGACCACTTCAAGCGCTTCAACGACCTCTACGGCCACCTGACCGGCGATCAGGTGCTGCGCCTGGTGGCGATGACGATGCGCGAGAGCGTCGAGACCCGCACCACGATCGCGCGGTTCGGCGGCGAGGAATTCGGGATCATCCTGCCGGATTGCGACCGGGCGAGCGCCCGCGAGGTGGCCGAGAAGGTCCGCACCAGCGTGATGGGCCGCGAGCTGGTCAAGCGCTCGACCGGCGAGAGCCTGGGCCGCATCACGATCTCGGTCGGCGTGGCGATCTATCGCCGCGGCGACACCGCGGTGTCGCTCCTGGAACGGGCCGACCACTGCATGTTCACCGCCAAGCGCTCGGGCCGCAATCGCGTCGTCGACGACGGCGTGCCTGCCGATACGATGCACGACGTCGCCTGAATTCGGTCCAAGGCGGGCCGCACGCGGCGGCCGCCCGGGAGAACGCTGCCCTCAGGCGTGGGCGGCGGTGAGCGCGTTGGGATCGGCCGGGGTGATCGCCACCGACTCGCCGCAGCCGCAGGCCGAGGTCTGGTTGGGATTGTTGAACACGAACTGCGACGACAGCTTCGTGGTCTGGAAATCCATCTGCGTACCGAGGAGGAACAGCACCGCCTTCGGGTCGATGAAGACGCGCACGCCCTTGTCCTCGATCATGTCCTCGCCGGCCTTGCGCTCCTCGGCGTATTCCATCGTGTAGCTCATCCCGGCGCAGCCGCCGTTCTTGACGCCGACGCGCAGGCCCGCGATCGGGCGCTCCGCGTCGGCCATGATGCCCTTGATCCGCGCGGCGGCGGCGTCCGTCAGCGACATCACCTTGAAGCTCGGTGCCATGGTCAAAACTCTCTCCGGCGGCCGGGTTCAAGGCCCGGGCGGTTGAGGCGTGAAGTTACGTCTCGGAAGATAAGCATCCCGTTGCCGATGGTCCACCGGCGGGACGTGCTAGGATGGGATCGCACGGAGGCGGCCATGGCGGAAGCGGCACGGCGGCGGATGACGCCGGAGGAATTCTTCCGCTGGCAGGAGGGCCAGGACGAGCCGTTCGAGCTCGTGGATGGCGTTCCGATCCCGAAGCACCGGATGATGACCGGGGCGAGCGTCCAGCACGACCGCGTGACGGTGAACGTCATCATCGCTTTGGGCAATCAGCTCCGCGGCTCCCGCTGCCGGCCGACGACGGACGACGTCTCGCTGCGCACCAGCCTCACCACGATCCGGCGGCCCGACGTCACGGTCGAGTGCGGCGAGATGGTCTACGACACGCACGAGGCCCGCGAGCCGCGCCTCGTCGTCGAGGTCGCCTCCCCGTCCACGACCACCGTCGACCGGACCGTGAAGCTGGAGGAGTACAAGCGGCATCCGAGCCTGCGATACATCCTCCTCCTCGAGACCGTGGCCCCGGTCGCCCTGCTCTACCGCCGCGAGGCGGAGGGCTGGCGGCCGGAGCTGCTCGAGGGGCTGGCCGCCATGATCGCCCTGCCGGAGATCGGGGCCGAGCTGGCGCTCGCCGAAATCTACGACGGCCTCGCCTTCCCGCCCCGCATCACCGACGCGATGCGCTGAACCCGCTCACCACATGTCCAGCGCGATGCGGGCCTCGTCCGACATCCGGCTCTGGTCCCACGGCGGATCGAACACCATCGTGACGCTGCAGCCGGCGATGCCCGGCACCGCCGAGACGGCGTTCTCGACCCAGCCCGGCATCTCGCCGGCCACCGGGCAGCCCGGGGCGGTGAGCGTCATGTCGATGGCGACGTTGCGGTCGTCGGCGATGTCGACCCGGTAGATCAGGCCGAGCTCGTAGATGTCGGCCGGGATCTCCGGATCGTAGACGGATTTCAGCGCCGCCACGATGCCGTCGGTCAGGCGGTCCATCTCCTCCGGCGGGATCGCGGAAGCGGTCACTTGCGCGTTCAGCGGCGGGGTCGTCGCGCCGGTCGCGGCGGGGGTATCGGTCATGGGGTCCTCACGCGAACATCCGTTCGGCCCGGGTCAGGGCCGAGACGAGGGCGTCGATCTCCGCCGTCGTATTATACAGGCCGAACGAGGCGCGACAGGTGGAAGTGGCGCCGAACCGCTTCAGCAGCGGCATGGCGCAGTGGGTGCCGGCGCGGACCGCGACGCCCTGGCGGTCGATCACGGTCGCGACGTCGTGGGCGTGCGCCCCCTTCATCTCGAAGGCGATCACCGCGCCCTTGGTCTTCGCCGTGCCGATGATCCGCAGGCTGTTCATGCCGCGCAGGCGTTCCTGCGCGTAGGCGAGCAGGTGCGCCTCGTGGGCGGCGATGCGCTCGCGTCCGAGGCTCATCATGAATTCGAGCGCCGCGCCGAGCCCGATCGCCTCGATGATCGCCGGGGTGCCGGCCTCGAAGCGGTGCGGCGGCGCGTTGTAGGTGACGCGCTCCTCCTCGACGATCTCGATCATCTCGCCGCCGCCCTGGTAGGGGGGCAGGCGCTCCAGCCACTCCTTCTTGCCGTAGAGCACGCCGATGCCGGTCGGCCCGTAGACCTTGTGGCCGGTGAAGACGAAGAAGTCGCAGTCGAGGGCCTGGACGTCGACCGCCTGGTGGACCGCGCTCTGGGCGCCGTCGAGCAGCACCGGCACGCCGTGGGCGTGGGCGATGCGGACGATCTCCTCCGCCGGCGTCACCGTGCCGAGCACGTTCGACATCTGGGTGATCGCCACCATCTTGGTGCGGGGCGTGAAGAGCTTCTCGTATTCCTCGACCAGGAAATTGCCCTCGTCGTCGACGGGGGCGAACTTCAGCACGGCGCCGCGGCGCTCGCGCAGGAAGTGCCAGGGCACGATGTTGGAATGGTGCTCCATGATCGACAGGATGATCTCGTCACCCTCGCCGATCAGGCCGGCCCAGCCCATGCTGCTCGCCACGAGATTGTAGGCCTCGGTGGCGTTGCGGGTGAAGATGATCTCGTCGGTGGAGCGGGCGTTCAGGAACTGGCGCGTCGTCTCGCGCGCGCCCTCGAAACCGTCCGTCGCCGCGTTCGCCATGAAGTGCAGGCCGCGATGCACGTTGGCGTAGGCCGTTTCCATCGCGCCCGACATCGCGTCGATCACCGCCCGCGGCTTCTGGGCCGACGCGGCGTTGTCGAGATAGACCAGCGGCTTGCCGTAGACCTGCTGCGACAGGATCGGGAATTGCGCCCGGATCGCCTCGACGTCGTAGGGGGTCTGCAGGACGGGTGCGTTCATGTCGGGCTCTCGTGCGTACGGGGTCGGGCCGGCCCGCTCGGGCCGGCCCCGTCGTCGTCAGCCGCGGCGAGCGAGCCAGGCCTCGGTCTCGGCGATCATCGCGGCGCGGGCGCCCTCGTGGGACACCGCCTCGATCGCCTCGCCGAGGAAGGCCTGGACCAGCAGGCTCTCGGCCTGGGCCCGCGGCAGGCCGCGGGCCATCAGGTAGAACAGGAGCTCGTCGTCCGGCGCGCCGCAGGTGGCACCGTGGCCGCAGGCCACGTCGTCGGCGAAGATCTCCAGCTCCGGCTTGTTCATCATCTGCCCCTCGTCGGTGAGGAGGAGGCAGTCGGACTTCATCTTGCCGTCGGTCTTCTGGGCGACCTGGCGGACGATGATCTTGCCCTGGAACACGCCGGTGGCGTCGCCGTCGATCACCGTCTTGAACTGCTCGCGGCTGATCCCGCCGACGGCGGCATGGTCGGCGAGCAGGGTCGAGTCGGCGAGCTGGCCGTCGCGGATCATCGCGGCGCCGTTGACGGTGGCGGTCGCGTCGTCGCCTGCGAAGTGCAGGTAGAGCTGGTGGCGCGACAGCACCGCCCCGGTCACCACGTTGACGGTCTCGATGTGCGAGCCGGCGCCGAGGCGGGCCGACACGGTCGAGAGCGCGATGGCCGCGTCGCCCTCGATGTTGAGGCGGCTGTGCAGCACGCGGGCGCGGTCGGCGATCACGACGTCGAGGACGTCGTTGGGCTGGTACGCGATCCCGTCCGGGCCCTCGTGGCTCTCGAGGATCGTCACCTCCGAGTCCTCGCCGGCGACGACGAGCACGCGGGTCGCGGTCGAGAACGGCGACGACCCGGTGCCGACGAAGCGCAGGTGCAGGGCGCGCTCGACCTTGGCGCCGGCCTCGACCCGGATCACCGCCCCGTCCGCCATGAAGGCGGCGTTGAGCTGGTAGATCGGGTTCTCGCGGGTCTGCTCGACCGGGGCGAGATGGTCGAGGAGCGGGTGGCCCTCGGCCATGGCCTTCGCGAAGGTCACCACCTCCAGGCCCTCGGGCAGGCCCGAGAGGTCGGAGAGCGCCGGGACCAGGTGGCCGTTGACGAAGGTCAGGCGCGCGGCCTCGATCCCGGCAAAGCCCCGGGCCGCCTTGACGGCGTTGCGGGCGGTCTCAGGCTCGGGCGCCTCGGCCGGCGGGGCGGCCTCGCGCACGGCCGCGCGCAGGTCGGTGTACTTGAACGCCTCGACGCGGCGATGCGGCAGGCCCGCCGCCTCGAAGTAGCGAAAGGCCTCCTCGCGGGCGATGGCGGCGCCGGGGAGCTTGAGCCGCTGGACCTCGAAGAGCTTCGACAGCCCGGTCTCGGCGGCGGTGCGGAGGGTGGTGACGTCGGCCATGGTCACGCGGCCTCGTTCGCCCGGTACTCGGCGTAGCCCGAGGCCTCGAGCTCGAGGGCGAGCTCCTTGCCGCCGGACTTCACCACGCGGCCCTGCGCCATGACGTGCACGGTGTCGGGCACGATGTGGTTGAGGAGCCGCTGGTAGTGGGTGATGACCAGGAAGCTGCGGTTCTGGGCGCGCAGCGCGTTCACGCCCTCCGAGACGATGCGCAGAGCGTCGATGTCGAGGCCCGAATCGGTCTCGTCGAGGACGCAGAAGCGCGGCGAGAGCAGCGCCATCTGCAGGATCTCCATGCGCTTCTTCTCGCCGCCGGAGAATCCGACGTTGAGGGCGCGCTTGAGCATCTCGCGGTTGATCTCGAGCTTGTCGGCGGCCGCGAAGACCTGGCGCATGAAGTCGGGCGTGGTCAGCTCGTCCTCGCCGCGGGTCTTGCGCTGGGCGTTCATCGCCGCCTTGAGGAAGGTCATCGTGCCGACGCCGGGGATCTCCAGCGGGTACTGGAAGGCGAGGAAGATGCCGGCCGCCGCGCGGGCATCCGCCTCCATCTCCAGGATGTTCTCGCCGTCGAGCAGGATCTCGCCGTCGAGGACCTCGTAGTCCTCCTTGCCGGCGATGACGTAGGACAGGGTCGACTTGCCGGAGCCGTTCGGCCCCATGATGGCGGCGACCTCGCCGTCGTTGACGGTCAGGCTGAGGCCGTTGAGGATGCGCTTGTCCTCGATGTTGACGACCAGGTTCTTGATTTCCAGCATGATAGAATAGTCCTGACGGGAGCGCGGGCCGAGCGTGCGGCGCCGCGTCCGTAATGGGCGGTATCGGGCGTGGGGCGGTTCCCGGCGCGTCGCCGGGAACCGTGAAGGGGCGATCAGCCCACCGAGCCTTCCAGGCTGATCGAGATCAGCTTCTGGGCCTCGACGGCGAACTCCATCGGCAGCTGCTGCAGCACGTCGCGGACGAAACCGTTGACGATGAGCGCGGTCGCCTCCTCCTCGGAGAGGCCGCGCTGCAGGCAGTAGAACTTCTGGTCCTCGGAGATCTTCGAGGTGGTGGCCTCGTGCTCGAACACCGCCGAGGCGTTCTTCGACTCGATGTACGGCACGGTGTGCGCGCCGCACTGGTCGCCGATCAGCAGCGAGTCGCAGTTGGTGAAGTTGCGCGCGCCCTTCGCCTTCTTGTGCGCCGAGACGAGGCCCCGGTAGGTGTTCTGCGACCGGCCGGCCGAGATGCCCTTCGAGATGATCCGGCTCGTCGTGTTCTTGCCGAGATGGATCATCTTGGTGCCGGAATCGACCTGCTGCATGCCGTTCGACACCGCGATCGAGTAGAACTCGCCGCGGGAGTTGTCGCCGCGCAGGATGCAGGACGGGTACTTCCAGGTGATCGCCGAGCCGGTCTCGACCTGCGTCCACGAGATCTTCGAGTTCGCGCCGCGGCAATCGCCGCGCTTGGTCACGAAGTTGTAGATGCCGCCGCGGCCTTCGGCGTCGCCCGGGTACCAGTTCTGGACCGTCGAGTACTTGATCTCGGCGTCGTCGAGAGCGACGAGCTCGACCACCGCGGCGTGGAGCTGGTTGTCGTCGCGCTTCGGGGCGGTGCAGCCCTCGAGGTACGAGACGTACGAGCCCTTGTCGGCGATGATCAGTGTGCGCTCGAACTGGCCGGTGTCACGCTCGTTGATGCGGAAGTAGGTCGACAGCTCCATCGGGCAGCGCACGCCCGGCGGGATGTAGACGAACGAGCCGTCGGAGAATACCGCCGAGTTCAGCGTCGCGAAGTAGTTGTCGGTGACCGGAACGACCGAGCCGAGGTACTTGCGCACCAACTCGGGATGCTCGCGAAGGGCCTCCGAGATCGGCATGAAGATGACGCCGGCCTTGGCCAGCTCGGCCTTGAAGGTGGTGGCGACCGAGACCGAATCGAACACCGCATCGACGGCGACGCGGCGCTCGGGGGCGATGCCCTCCAGCACCTCGACCTCGCGCAGCGGAATGCCGAGCTTCTCGTAGGTCTTCAGGATCTCGGGGTCGATCTCGTCGAGCGACTGCGCCGCCTTGCGCTTCGGCGCGGCGTAATAGTACAGCTCGTCGTAGTTGATCTTGTCGTACTCGACCCGCGCCCAGTTCGGCTCCTTCATGGTGAGCCAGCGGCGATAGGCGTCGAGGCGCCATTCGAGCATCCACTCCGGCTCGTCCTTCTTGGCCGAGATGAAGCGGATCACGTCCTCGGAGATGCCCTTCTCGGACTTCTCCATCTCGATCGTGGTCTCGAAACCGTACTTGTACTGATCGACATCGATGGCGCGAACGCGATCGACCGTCTCCTGCACTGCAGGCATACCCGTCTCCTACCGCTTACGGCTTCAAGGGCCGCGAGGTGATGACACGGCCGGATGCGAGGCACGCGCTCACGCGGCCCGCTCCCGACGCTTATATAGGGATGAAACCAGCCGATCGAAGGCCGCGAGGAACCTTTCCCCGTCGCCTTGCCGGCTGTTCCACCCCAAACTCACGCGCAGCGCCCCCGCGGACAGGGCGGACTCGACCCCCATCGCCGCGAGCACGCCGGAGCGCGACACCTTGCCCGAGGCGCAGGCCGCCCCGGACGATACCGCCACGCCGTCGAGGTCGAGGGCGATCAGCGCCGTCTCGGCCTTGAGTCCCGGCACGGCGAAGCACAGCGTGTTCGGCAGGCGCTCGGCGCCCTCACCGAACACCACCGCCTCGGGCGCCCGCGCCCGCACCCCGGCGGCGATCCCGTCGCGCAGGGCGGAGAGGCGGACCGCTTCCTCCGGCAGCGCGGCGATCGCCAGCTCGGCGGCGAGGCCGAACCCGACGATGCCCGGCAGGTTCTCGGTCCCGGCCCTCAGCCGCGCCTCCTGGCCGCCGCCGCGGATGAAGGCCGGCTCCAGGCCCGCCCCCTCCCCGAGCACGATCGCCCCGACGCCCTTCGGCCCGCCGAGCTTGTGGCCCGAGAGGGTCACGGCATCCGCGGCGAATATATTGCGCCCAATCGAAATCCGTCCAGCGGCCTGGACCGCATCGGTGTGGAGCAGGGCGCCGTGCTGGCATGTCAGCGCCGCAACCCTCGCCAGGGGCTGGACCACGCCGGTCTCGTTGTTGGCGGCCTGGACCGAAACCAGCGCCGTCACGCCCTCCCCCGCCAAGGTCGCGAGCCGCGCCTCCAGGACGTCGAGACGCAGGACGCCGTCCGCATCAACCGGAAGGATCTCGGTGGCGTTGGGCGTGAACCCGTGCCCTTGCAGGCCGCACGGGTGCTCGGTCGCGCCGATCAGGAGCCGGGTCGGCGCCGGCAGGCCGCGCCGCCGCAGTGCGCCCGACAGGACGGCGTTCGACGCCTCGGTGCCGCCGCTCGTGAACGCCACCCGCGAGGCCGCCGCCCCGACGAGCCCCGCGACCCGGGCGCGGGCCGCCTCGATCGCGGCGCGGGCGGCGCGGCCCTCCCGGTGGATCGAGGACGGGTTGCCCGGCAACTCGACGAGCGCGCGCGCGACCGCCTGCGCAACCTCAGGCTTCACCGCCGAGGTCGCGTTATGGTCGAGATAGGCGCGCTCGCGCTCCATGCGCTGAATTCCTTTGCCTTTCCCCCCGGGGACCGTGCTAAGGCCCGCCCCGGATACGCGTAATCAGACGGTGCGTGCTCACCGGCGCGAGGCGCGGGACTTCAGCACCCGGTTGTTTAGAATGATTCTAGTCATCTAGAACCGTTCTAAGGGTGCTTTTATGGGAGACGGGACCCGAGTCAAGGTTCCGGCCCGGCCCTCTCGTCCGCCGGCGCGCCGCGCTCACGCACCGTTGAAGCCTTTGGAGAGGTGGTTCATGCCCGAGGTCATCTTCGCCGGTCCTGCCGGCCGGCTCGAGGGGCGCTACCAGGCCCCCAAGCAGCGGGGCGCCCCGATCGCCATCGTGCTTCATCCCCACCCGCAATTCGGCGGGACGATGAACAACCAGATCGTCTACAACCTCTTCTACACGTTCGCGAATCGCGGTTTCGCCGCACTGCGCTTCAACTTCCGCGGCGTCGGCCGCAGCCAGGGCTCGTTCGACCACGGCGTCGGCGAATTGTCGGACGCGGCCTCCGCCCTCGACTGGGTGCAGGCGGTGAACCCCGAGGCCCGCGCCTGCTGGATCGCCGGCGTGTCGTTCGGCTCGTGGATCGGCATGCAGCTCCTGATGCGCCGCCCGGAGATCGAGGGCTTCATCTCGATCGCCGCGATGGCCAACCGCTACGATTTCAGCTTCCTGGCTCCCTGCCCCTCGTCGGGCCTGTTCGTGCACGGCTCCGAGGACCGGGTCGCGCCGGCCCGCGAGGTGATGCCGGTGATCGAGAAGGTGAAGACCCAGAAGGGCGTCATCATCGAGCACCAGATCGTCGACGGCGCCAACCACTTCTTCGACGGCAAGGTCGACGAGCTGACCCAGACGGTCGACACCTATCTCGACAAGCGCCTCGGCAAGCGCGACGAGGCGGCGTAACGGCTGCCACGCTCGGGCGAGCTCGCCACTCCCCCCCACCCTCATCCTGAGGTGTCAGTCGATCGTCGATCGACTGACCTCGAAGGAGAGCTCCAGAAGGCTCGGGTCTCTCTGGAGCCCTCCTTCGAGGCTCCCTGCGGTCGCACCTCAGGATGAGGTGGCGGTTGGGATGACGAGCCCGATACGGGCGGACGGTTTCATCAATCCGGCACCGTGATCCTGCTCAGATCCGCCGTCTGTTCCGGGTAGCGCGGGTCCATCGCCTCCAGCGTGTCGGCGACGAGACGGGCGACCGCGAGGTTGCGGAACCACTTCCGGTTCGCCGGCACGACGTGCCAGGGCGCGAGCCGGGTGCCGCAGAGGGTCAGCGCGTCCTGGAACGCGCCCTGGTAGGCGTCCCAGGATTGGCGCTCGACGAGATCGGCGGGATCGAACTTCCAGTTCTTGGTCGGATCGGCGAGGCGGGCCTCGAGCCGTTCCTTCTGCTCGGCCTTCGAGATGTGCAGGAAGATCTTGAGCACCGTGGTGCCCGAGAGTGTGAGCAGGCGCTCGAAGTCGTTGATGAGATCGTAGCGGGGGCGCCACACAGCCTCCGGCACCAGCTGCTTGACCCGGACGATCAGCACGTCCTCGTAGTGGCTGCGGTTGAACACCCCGATCATGCCGCGGGCCGGCACCTGGCGGTGGTAGCGCCACAGGAAATCGTGGTCGAGTTCCTCGGCGCTCGGCGTCTTGAACGACGCGACCTGGCACCCTTGCGGGTTCACCCCCTCGAAGACGTGCCGGATGGTACCGTCCTTGCCGCCGGTATCGATCGCCTGCAGCACGACCAGCAGGCTGCGCTTGCGCTCGGCGTAAAGCCGTTCCTGCAGGTCGCGGATGCGGGCGCGCACCTCGGCGAGGTCGGCCTCGGCCTGCGCCTTGCCGTCGGAGGAGCCCGGCGCGTCGGGATCGATCTCGGCCAGCCGGCAGGGCGCCTCGGGCCGCGACTGGACCACGCCGGGGGGAGGCACCGGCATCGTCGCGCCGTGCTCGGCGAGGAAGCCGGGGCTCGCCGCCGCGAGCAGCCCGGCCTCGTTCGCCCAGGCGGCGGAAGAGGGCCGCGGATGGCCGGAAAGCGAAACCGTCTTGTCTTTCGGGTTCTTCTTCGACATCGGAAGGCGGGGGCTCGGACGAGGAACGGCGTGTGCAGGCGATAACGACAGCGAAGCGGGGCCGTTCCGAAAGGTGCGATTGGTGATCCGGGCGCCGATCTACTTCGTGCGCCACGGCGAGACCGACTGGAACGCCGAAGGCCGCCTGCAGGGCCAGCGCGACATCGCCCTCAACCGCAAGGGCGTGGCCCAGGCCGCGGAGGTCGGCGAGCGCCTGGCGGGCCTCGTCGGCGAGGGCGTCGCCGCCCTGCCCTTCGTATCGAGCCCGATGGAGCGGACCCGCCACACGATGGAGGGCCTGCGCCGCGCGCTCGGCCTCGATCCCGCCGGCTACGCCACCGATCCGCGCCTGCGCGAGATCGGCTTCGGCGCCTGGGAGGGCCTGACCTGGAAGGACGTGCGCCGCGCGGACCCGGCCCGCTCCCAGGCCCGCGACCGCGACCGCTGGGGCTTCTGCCCGCCCGGCGAGGGCGCGGAGAGCTACGCCATGGTGGCCGAGCGGGTGCGCCCGCTCCTCGCCGCCCTCGACGGCCCGACGGTGATCGTGGCGCATGGCGGCGTCGCCCGCGCCGTCATGGTGTCGCTCGGCGTCGCGAGCACCGAGGAGGCGCCCCACCTCGAGATCCTGCAGGGCCGCGTCCTGCTGCTCGAGCCCGGCGGACGGCGCTGGGTCTGACCC